>NZ_JBTNDB010000031.1:0-39860 GCF_054511175.1 Arthrobacter sp. Sr24
TCGCGATGCATGGGATCGCTTTCAACGACCTAGCGAACCGCCGTATGCGAGGCCCGCACGTACGGTGGTGTGAGAGGAGGGGCGGGAAACCCGCCCCTCCTACTCGATTGCACGACGCCGGATGGAGACTTGGCGTGTGATCCCTCGCTTAGCGCTTGCGCACCATAGAGATGCCCTTGGCGAGCCCGTAGATAACTCCGGCGCCCGTGGCCGCCTTGAGCCCCAAGGTGGCCGCACGGCGCCCTGAGCGGTAATCGTAGATGGGCCAGTTGTTATCACGTGCGTGCTTGCGCAATTTCGCATCTGGGTTGATCGCGACGGGGTTGCCCACAGCCGTCAGTAGCGGGATGTCATTGTAAGAATCGCTGTACGCCCAGCACCGGGAAAGGTCCAGCCCTTCGAGGATGGCCAGGGCCTCAATGGCGCGGCCCTTGGCAGCCCCGTGCAGGATCTCGCCCACCAGGTGCCCTGTGTAGATTCCGTCTTCGCTCTCGGCTACGGTGCCCAAGGCTCCTGTGAGGTTCAAGCGGGAGGCAATGACTGCGGCAACTTCCACCGGGGTGGCGGTGACCAACCACACCTGACGGCCGGACTGAAGATGCTCCTGAGTGAGCGCTTTAGTGCCGGGCCAGATCTTGGAGACGATCATCTCGTCGTAGACCTCTTCGCCGAGTTGGCGGATGAATTCGGTGCTGATGCCGGCAGCAAGTTTTTGAGCCGAGTCCTGAACGGAGTGGACATCCTTCATGTTTTCCCCGAGCAAGATGAATCTGGCTTGCTTCCAAGCGAATCCGGCAACATCGTGCAGGGTGAAGGCGCGTTTTTGGTACATTTTGCGGGCCACATGGAACAAGCTGGCACCCTTCATCAGGGTGTTGTCCACATCAAAGAAGGCTGCCTCGCTGTGGTGCTGTGCGGCGCTCGAGGGGGCCTCAGCACTGTTGGTAGTCACGTCGGGCATGGAACGAGTCTAGTCAATGCTTCCACCTAAGCGCCCACGCGCCACCGGCAGCAGCGGTTAACTGTGGGCAAACTTTCATTTTTAGAAGCTGGGGAGCCGCGGTTGGCGCTTCGCTAACGCAACGGCAAGCAACGCAGCAGCTCATGGCTGGTGTACTGGTTTGAGTTGAGTACCGTTATAGCCATGGAATCTGTTGCGCGTGACCCCGCTGACTCGCTTGAATCAACTGCCGCACCTAAGGTGCCGCTGCTGCAGCTCGTGACCCGATCAGGGTGCCACCTCTGCGAAAACGCTCGTGAGGTGGTGTCTACTGTCGCGAGCCAGCTGCAGTTGCGGTGGACTGAGGTCAGCCTCGATGACCATCCCGAGCTGACAGAGCTCTACGGCGAGGAAATTCCGGTGGTCCTGGTCAATGGGATTCAGCGCGATTTCTGGCACATTGACCCCATCCGATTAGGAACTATTCTCAGCAAGGCCCTGACGGGGCAGTGATAAACGGGGCAGTGATAACCGGGCTGTGAATGACGGGCCAGTGACTGACAGGCAGCGAATTACAGGCTGTATGGGGGAGCTTTTTCCCCGTTCAGCGAACCTGCCCGCAACTTTTTGGCTCTAACCTTGCCACGTCTTAGAGTTGAGGAAGACCGACGCGGACCTTGCAGACACGTGTTCAGCAGTGCGCTGCGGCCTCAGTTTGAGAAGGTGGAGTGGTGTTTTGATCCCAACGCAGCCCGCGGAGGAGCCGGCAGTAGAACCGGCTAGGCGACTTCCCCCTGCCACCGTGGCCAGGCTAACTCTCTATCTACGCACACTCAACGCCCTGCTCGCTGACGGCGGCGAGAGTGTCTCCTCTGACGAACTGGCCGAATCCGCAGGAGTGGGCTCCGCCAACGTCCGTAAAGACCTGTCCTATTTAGGCTCTTATGGAACCCGCGGTGTAGGTTACGACGCAGCCAATTTGAGCCGCAAAATTGCCCAGGCCCTAGGGTTGACCCACGAATGGCGGGTAGCCATTGTTGGCGCCGGAAACCTGGGCCGCGCCTTGGCCCGGTATGCGGGTTTTGAAACACGCGGCTTCGATGTTGTGGCCCTGATGGATGCCGACCAGCTGGTGGTGGGCACAGAAATTGGTTGGCTGCGTGTCAGCGACGTCGACAACCTCGAAAAAGTTCTCGAATCCACCCGGGCCAACATGGTGGTGCTGGCTTTGCCGGCCGCCGTGGCGCAAGGAGTGTGCGACAGGGTGGTGGCTGCGGGTGTGCGCAGCATTCTCAGTTTTGCCCCGATTCCCCTCACTGTCCCCGAGCATGTGAACCTGCGCAAAGTGGATATGGCCACTGAATTGCAAATTCTTGCCTACCACGCACAGCGACTCCAGGAGTCAGGGCTGGAAGAAGACCGCACCGGCGCCTGAACTGACTCTGTCCTGAACTCCATCTTTTTCACGCTGCTGCGCATTACCGCAGGGTCAGCGCTTTGCGCGGACCTTGTGCGCTAGGAAAAACTCCTTGGCGGGGGAGCGGAAAAGTATGAACACTGCTATGAGGCCCAGAATGATCCGAGCGCCTGAGTACAGTGTGTACGTGCCGCCGTCGGGCACCAGTGCAATCGAGATGATGGCCAGAATCAACGCTACGGTTCGAGCCCAGGTGCGCCCGCGCCGCAGTTTGGCAGCGATCCAGAAATACAGGACCACACAGATCCCCTGCATGATGGCCAAGAGCGCCGCAGCCGAGGCAAACAATTGATCTTCGGTCACACCGGTATCGGCAAGTGCCTGCGGATTGTTGGCTATGGACTGTTCCACGGCTGCGCGAATCAGTTCTTGTCCGGTGGGCGTGGTCATGGCGATGGCCCAGACCACCAAGCCGAGCAGTTGGAGAACTCCGGCGGCCATGATCATCCGAGTGGCGACAATAACTTTGTTCGGCGGGGCCAATGGTTCGCCCATGACAGCAGCTTGGCCAGACTGGGCACCTTTGAATCCGGGGTACATCGGGGCCGGTGCTAGTGGAGCGTTGGCGGAAGTCCTAGCTTGGGCGTCCTTGATCTCCTGCGGCGGTTCCCAATCGTCAGGGGCGTACTGCCCGTACCGGGGGACACCGGGGGCAATTTCACCATAGCTTCCCGGGGTGCTCGGGGTACCCGAAGAACTCGGGGTTTGCTCGTGCGGCTCTTCACCGGGGGTGCTCATGGCAACTGCTCTCTCATGGGGTGCCGGTGGGGCCGGCAGGTAAGCCAACGGCGACCAGACAAGGAGAAAGGCCGCGGCGGGTATTAGTTAAACCCTACGCGACCTCTCTCTACGCTCCTACTGCAAGCGCCTACTGGAAACGCAACCACTGCCAAGAACTGCGCACTACCGCTGCCAAGAAATCAACGGGGTGCGTTCCCAGAGCGGGAATTCAGCCATGCGGTGGATTCTGGCAGCCACATCAAAACCGTTGCCACAACGCCCAGCAAGCCGCCTCCGCCGCCAAAGAACATCAGGACGATGGTCAGGAGTGCGATGGCAGATAACGCTATCCGAGCCCACTGCAGGCCCTCCTTGAGTTTCATGGCACATATGACAATGGAGGCAATCAGAACGAAGGAAACGAGGGAAACGAGGATTCCTTTGACACCTGCCGTGCGGACCGCAGCCCCAAATCCAAAGGGGTCGTTCCCGGCGCCCAAGGCAAAGAGCGAGCCCAGCAACAACACCAAAGTGCTCAGGACCCAGACACCAGCCGCGACCAGCCACATGATGTAGCTGAGTTTCAGCATTTGTGGCAGGCCATCCATCTTAAAGATTCCGGCGAACCCGCCCACTGGCATCACCTCGCGGACTGAATGAGGCATGTCCTGAGGAATTTCAAATTTGAAGTCACCGAAGGGAGGGCTGGGTGGCTGGTACCCGGGAGGCGTCTCGTCTCCGGAGGGCTGCTGTGCAGCACCTCCTCGATAGCCCGGACCAGTCGGACCCGCACCCGGACCCGCACCAGTACCTGTCGGACCCGGACCTGTCGCACCAGGACCCGCAGGAGACAAAGGTGTGGGGTCGGACGGGGAACCATTGCCAGAAGGAGGCGGCTGGGAGCCCTGTTGCTCGGGACCTGGAAGCTCATTCGGTGTGCTCATAGTCTGAACCATAGTCTTTGTACTGGGCTTTGTATATGGCGGAAAGACGGCGTTCATACGTCCCAAAAGAGCGCAAAAATGCCGGTCCGCTAGGGAGTGGACCGGCATTAGCGACTTCCTGAAACAGGCTCCGTAAAATCAGAGCCGGTTGTCAGAAGCAGTATTGGAAAAATTATGCAGACTTGACCAAAGCAACGTCCAAGGTGATGGTGACCTTGTCCGAGACCAAAACGCCGCCAGCTTCCAGCGCAGCGTTCCAGGTCAGGCCGAACTCTTTGCGGCTGATCACGGTCTTGGCTTCGAAGCCAGCGCGGGTTGCACCGAACGGATCAACAGCAACGCCGTTGTATTCGCCCTTGAAGGTTACGGTCTTGGAGATGCCGCGGATGGTCAGCTCGCCCGTGAGCTCAAAATCCTCACCGTCGACGGAGACGGCCGAGGAGACGAAGGTCAGCGTCGGGAAGGTTTCGACGTCGAAGAAGTCGGCGCTCTTGACGTGGCCGTCGCGGCCTTCATCGCCTGAGTTGAAGCTGGCGGCCTGGATCGTTGCGGTCACGGAGGACTCGGCGAGGGTTGCGCCGAGTGTCAGGGCACCTTCGACTTCGGTGAACTGGCCGCGGACCTTGGAGATGCCTGCGTGGCGGACAACGAAGCCAACCGAGCTGTGTGAGGCGTCGAGGTTCCAGATGCCCTGGGCGAGACCGGTTGATTCGATGGTGGTTACTGACATGTGGAACTCCTTGAAATAGTTAGTGAAGCAAGAGCAGATCAGCCGCTTCGGTTGACCTTCACCTAGCATAAGCATGCGTTTGTATCTAATATTCCCGGGTTTCAAAAAAACTTTTCGCGGGCCGGATTAACCCCTTGGTGAACAACTTTGAGAAACTGGTGCAATGTCCCGAGTAACAGTGCATCTTTTGCGCCACGGCGAGGTTTTCAACCCCGATGGCGTCCTCTACGGTCGGCTCCCTGAGTTTCACCTCTCTGAGCGCGGGCGCGCCATGGCGGTGATGGTGGCGGAGCACTTTTCTGCCCTGAAGAACGACGGCGGCGCACCGGTTTATCTGGTGGCCTCACCTCTGACCCGTGCGCAGGAGACGGCGCAGCCCACGGCCGAGGCGCTGGGCCTGGAGATTGTGACCGACCCCCGCATCATCGAGGCCGAAAACCACTTCGAGGGTTTGATCATGAGCCCCGCCGAGCTTCGTAAGCCTAAGCATTGGCCATTCTTCGTGAACCCCTTCCGCCCTTCGTGGGGAGAGGCCTACCAAGCCCAAGCGGACCGCATGTTGGAAGCGGCACGTGATGCCCGGCGTCGTGCATTCGAGATCGGTGGGGACGGAGCGCAGGCCATCATGGTCAGCCACCAGCTGCCTATCTGGTCCACACGACGGAGCGCCGAGGGCAAGCGGCTCTGGCACGACCCCCGCAACCGCGAATGCACCTTGGCGTCATTGACCTCGTTGACGTTCGACGGCGATGACATCGTGGATGTGAGCTACAGCGAGCCCGCTGCGGCACTCTTGCCCGGAGCCTCGACCACTCCTGGCGCCTAGCGCACACAGCTGATCATCAGCTATTCGACGTAGCGTAGAACATAATGCCATTTCCGCCTCTGCTCAATGGCCTCCCCGTTAACTGAAAGACCTGCTCCGTGACTTCTTCGATGAGCCGTAGATCGCTCCTTGTCGCTGGCGGTGCCGCACTGACTGCGGTGCTGGCAGCCTGCACCAGTGAGGACCCGTTGGCGCAGCAGGCCAACGCAGGAGATAACAAGAATTACATTGCCGGCGATGGCTCCGTCACCGAATACGGTGCCGGGGACCGGAAAGATCCTGTGACCTTCACCGGCACGTTCTTCGATGGCAAAGCAGTGGATGCTGCAGATTTTCCCGGACAGGTCACGGTCCTGAATTTTTGGTACGCAGCCTGCGCCCCGTGCCGTATTGAAGCACGCGATCTGCAAGCGCTCTACACGGAATTCCAGCCCTCTGGCGTGGAATTTATTGGCGTCAATGTCCGCGACGACAAGGCTGCCGCAGAGGCTTTTGAGCGCAACTTTGAGCTGAGCTACCCGAGCATTGCAGACAAGGACGGCGGCGTCCTGTTGGCCATGACGAAGCATGTGCCTCCGGCCGCGGTGCCCACCACGCTCGTATTGGATAAGAAGGGCCGGGTCTCGGCGAGAATCCTAGGCGTTGCCGAGAAGGGCACCCTGAAGGCGCTCATCACCTCCGCACTGGCGGAGAACTAACAGCCCTTCCCATGAACAATCCCTTTGCCGAAACAATCCTGAGCGGCTCAATGCTGCTGGCCATACCGGTGGCGCTGCTGGCCGGGCTGGTTTCCTTTCTTTCACCCTGCGTGCTCCCGCTGGTTCCCGGTTATCTGGGCTACGTCAGCGGACTCAGTGGAGCAGATTTACAAGACCAGCGCCGCGGTAGAATGCTTGCCGGAATCGGGCTGTTTGTACTGGGCTTCTCCGTAGTTTTTGTGCTCATTGGCGCCGTTTTTGGCCAACTCGGTGCCTGGCTTATGGGACCCGACGCCGCCTGGGTCACCCAACTGTTGGGTCTGGTGGTGATTCTCATGGGCGTAGTTTTCTTGGGCGGCATGAGCTGGTTCCAAAGTGAGGCCAAGATTCATGCGAAGCCTCCTGCCGGACTGTGGGGGGCTCCCATTTTGGGCGTAACCTTTGGACTGGGGTGGGCGCCATGCATCGGCCCCACCTTTAGCGCAGTGCAGTTACTGGCGTTTTCGGACGGATCAAATGCGGCTAAAGGCGCGTTCCTAACGTTTGTGTATTGTCTGGGGCTGGGACTGCCGTTCCTATTGATCGCTTTGGGTGCCCGCCGGGGTTTGGGAGCGCTCACGTTCTTCCGCAAGCACCGCCGCGGACTGCAGTACTTTGGCGGCGGCATGCTGATTGTACTGGGACTTTTAATGGTTTCAGGGCTGTGGGGAACCTGGGTCAATGAACTGCAATTATGGTTTGCCAACGATGTGAGATTGCCCATCTAATGAAAGAGAATGTAGTGAAAGAACCCAAGGGTCAAGTGCCCACAGCTGGTGGTGGCGAGGTTGTCCTGCCGCAGCTTGGCTTCTTGGGCATGCTCAGGTGGGCGTGGCGGCAGCTGACAAGCATGCGCACCGCCCTGTTCCTGCTGCTGATGTTGGCCGTGGCCGCCGTCCCTGGATCGCTGTTCCCGCAGCGGCCATCGGCCCCTGCCGAGGTGACTCAGTATTTGAAGGACAACCCAGGTTCGGGACCAGTCATGGACTGGTTCCAGCTTTTTGACGTCTACTCCTCGCCCTGGTTCGCGGCCATCTACTTGCTGCTCTTCACCTCGCTGATTGGCTGTGTGACCCCGCGGGCCAAGATCCATTGGAAGGCCATGCGCTCGGCGCCGCCGCGCACGCCCAAGCGGCTTTCCCGGCTGGCCGAATACGGCACCGTCACCATCCCCGCCGCTGCTGGCGTCAACGCCGAAACGGCCGTCAATGATGCTGCTGCCATCCTGAAGTCCCGCGGCTACCGCGTGGATGTGCGCGATTTGGACACCGAGCGGCCCTCGGTAGGTGCAGAGATCGGCTTCTTGAAGGAAGTGGGTAACCTGCTCTTCCACACGGCCATGATCGGTGTGCTGGCCGCCATCGCCTTCAGCGGACTCTTTGGCTATAGCGGCCAGAAGGTTCTGGTGGAGGGCGACACCTTCGTCAACACCTTGACAAGCTATGACACGTTCACTCCAGGAGCCAACTTTGGCGATGCCAGGCTCAGTCCCTACTCGGCCACTCTGGATCGGCTGGTCGTCAAATACGATCGCTCCACTGAAGCGCACTACGGACAACCGCTGGACTTCAACGCCACCTTGACCATCAAGGACAGTCCCGACGCTGAAGCAGAGACCAAGACTTTGAAGGTCAATGAGCCCGTGCATGTTGGCGGCACCAATCTTTACCTGGTGGGCAACGGGTACGCTCCTGTGGTCACCATTAAGGATGGAGCTGGTGACATCACCTTCCAAGGCCCTGTCATCACCATCCCCACGGATGGCGCCTATACCTCGCTCGTGGTGATGAAGGCCCCGGATGCCAAGCCGAACCAGCTGGGTTTTGTGGGCTTCTTCCTCCCTACGGCTCTGGTGGATGAAGCTGGTGTGGCCTTTGGCTCCGACCCTGACCCCTTCAACCCTCAACTGAACCTCAACGCCTACACCGGCGACCTTGGCCTGGACAGTGGTGTGCCGCGTAACGTCTATACGCTGGATACCACCAATATGAAGGAGATCAACTCCCGTAATTTGGACGCCGGTGGAATTGTTCTGGCCCCGGGGCAGAGCTACACGCTCCCCGAAGGTAACGGCAGCATCAGCTTCGATAGCATCAAGCGATTCGCTGCACTGGATATCCGCCATGACCCGGGACAGGTCTACGTCCTCGTGTTCGCACTACTGGCCTTGGCCGGCCTGATGGGCTCGTTGTTCTTGAACCGGCGCCGCGTCTGGGTCCGGACAGGAAATCACCCGGATGGGCGCACCATGGTCGAATTCGGGCTGCTGGCTCGCGGTGAAGATCATCGCTTGGCCGGAGAATATGCGGCCATCAACAAAGCACTGCACAACAAATGGCTAGTACCCATGGATGGTGCAGGGCAAAATGGTGAACAGACAATAATCAATGACCCCGCGCAGAGTGTCACCGCGGCAAGTAAGGACCAGTAATGCCAGAGATCAATGAAGGCTTTGCCCTACTCAGTGAGCAGCTCATGCTGGTTGCCGGTCTTGCCTACGCCGTTGCGGTGTGCGCTTATGTCTGGGACCTGGTGACGTTCAGCCAAACCGTCAAAAGGGGTTTGGCGGCGGACCCCGCCGCTGCGCAAGGTAGTGCAGCGCAGACGAGCGTAGCTCAGGGCGCTGCAACCACTGCAACCGCTGCAACACAGAACAGCACGGTCATGGCAGGCGTTGGTGCTCGAGGTGCTGCCGGGCAGGGACTGGAATCCGGTCCGCAAGACCGGGCCGTGCGCCCCAGTAGCAAGACTCATGATGGCTCCGACGGCATCACTGCTGGCGACTCCATGCGTTACACGAATGAACGCCGTGTCGTGGCCCGGGTGGCAGTGGCGCTGACTGTTGTGGCCGTAGCCGTCCAATGCATTGCTGTGGTGTTGCGCGGCATGGCCGCAGGGCGAGTGCCGTGGGGCAATATGTACGAGTTCTGCACTACGGGCTCCTTTGCTGTGGCCCTGGTGTTCTTGCTGGTACTGACCCGTCGCGATCTGCGCTTCCTGGGTACCTTTGTCATTGGCCTGGTGCTGGTCATGATCGTTGCCGCTCACATATCCTTCTGGACTCCTGTAGGTCACTTGGTGCCGGCACTGCAGAGTTACTGGCTGATCATCCACGTCTCCATTGCTGTGCTCTCATCGGCGTTCTTCACCATCACTTTCGCGATGTCGGTGCTGCAACTGTTCCAGTCACGCCGCGAAGCCGCCCTTGCTGCTGGCAAGCCGGATAAGGCTCCCGTGATGCGTCTGGTGCCCAACGCGCTGAGCCTGGAAAATCTCTCCTACCGGATCAACGGCATTGCCTTTGTGGGGTGGACACTGACGCTGATGTTTGGTTCCATCTGGGCTGAAAAGGCCTGGGGTCGTTTCTGGGGCTGGGACACCAAGGAAGTCTGGACGTTCGTCATTTGGGTTGTGTACGCAGGTTATCTGCATGCCCGTGCCACCAAGGGCTGGACCGGAACCCGGGCTGCCTGGCTGTCCATTGTTGGCTACTTGTGCGTGGTCTTCAACTTCACCATTGTGAATATGTACTTCTCGGGCCTGCACTCCTACGCCGGCGTGGGCAGCTAGCGTTCACTCCGCATTCTCCACCCGATTCCGTCCGTATTCCTCGCCGAGTTCTGACCTTAGCGTCGAGATGTACAGCTGTAGTCATACATCTCAACGCTAAGGTCAGAACTCGATGAATGCCGGGTGCGTATGCCTGGTTCATGAGGGCAGCTGTGGGGTCCCGGGTCCAAAGCGCTTGGAGTGGTTGCGCTATGCAGCGGCCTGCTGGGCCGCATAGTAGGCCTTCAAGATTCTGGACTTGAGTAATTCGGGATTATCGAAGTGCCGCCACGTGAGGCGAATGAAGCGCCAGCCCTCTTCGATGAGGGCGTTCTCGCGTTCGCGTTCGTCCAAAAGTGCTTGTTCCGTTAGTTTCGGATAGTCAAAGTACTTCGTTTCTCCGTCAAACTCTAGAATGAGACGAACCGAGCGCCAGAGGAAGTCCACCCGGTACTTCCCTCGGCGGGTGTCAAGAGAGACTTGCAGCTCGGGTTGTTCAATGGGCAGGTCAAGAAGTATAAGTCGGGTCTTGGTTTCTCCCGCAGATTCAGAGAGCTTGTTGAGCGCTGCTACCACCCGCCGCGCCTGTCTGATACCTCGGCCGCTGGCTGCGTGATCCAGAAGTTCCTCGAGTTCACGAAGCTCTAGCCCCTGATGCAATGCCGAATCGCCAATGATCACAGCCTGTTCAAAGGTGGCTGTCGTGGCACATTGCACCACGGTCCGGGCCAGCCCTGTCAGCTTGATGAGCCCTGTGCCGGGCACCAGCTTTTCGACGACATCACCGGGATCAAGCCTTGCGAAGTGAACGACTACGTCGGGTGCGGTCCGTGAGACAGAGCCGTGATATGTGGCGGTTACATGGATGATGGCGGAGCTGTCCCATACGTGTAGCTTGTGCAATCGGGCGGCGCTGTAGTGCGAATAGACGTAGCGATTCTCCGTGGCCAGGATGTGTCCTAGAATCGCCAGTTTTGCCTTGTCCCACGGTGTTCTGTTCCGCCATTTATGCATGGGGATGAACACGCCCCGCCGCATACGGAACAGCAAGCCGTGCTTCACGCCATCCCTGATCAGGGCCGTGGCGATTCCAGCGAGCAGCAATTGCTTGGTCGTCAGGATTTCTGCCCCGGGTGGCCAATGCCGGGTGAAAAAATCCGTTGCTTGTTGTTTGTCCATGCAACTGATTCTGGGCAATCTGTTGCGGTCAAACAAGACCAAATCCGCGTAAACGCGGAATCTGTGGATAACGCAGCTGTGGATCCGCAGGAAAGCAAAATCGAGTTCTGACCCTAGCGTCGAGGTGTTCGGCTGTAGACATGCATCTCGAAGCTAAGGTCAGAACTCGATTCGGTTCGTGCTGCACCCGGGGAAACAATGAACCGGAGCGTTGCCTACTTGTGGGAGATAGGGTCTTTGCTGGTGAGCGCGCTCAAGGTGGCGGTGTCCACATCCTGCGAAGGGCCGAAGAGGTAGCGTTCCAGTGAATCGTCCATGGCGTTGATCCACCGGGTGTGGTGCTTGGTGGCTAGGGTGCCGCTGACCACTGAGCGGTGAATCATGTCGCGGTAGCCCAAGATGTCGGTTTCCTTGTGGTGCATCCAGTCCTTGAATAGCTGCGAAACAGCGTCCAGATCAAACGGCGGGTAGTCCGTGGCGGCAATAAGCTCGCGCAGATAGTCCGACTGGAAGTCCGCCTCGGCATTATGGTCCGGCAATGCGGCTTGGCGCTCGAGCCAAACCTGGATGTCGGCTTCCCGCTCGGCCAGCGAAGGCAGCTCAATGGCGCCGGTCATGACATCGCGGGCAAACCAAGCCTGTGCGTCAAACATATTGAACGTGTAGTACTGATCCTGCGCACCCAGGTAGAACAAGTTGGTGTTCGACTGCCACACCACACCCTTATAGAGATTGACTGGGTAGAGCACGTTCTTGGATTTTAAGCTCAGCTCGCTGGGCAGGAACGGATACTTGTGCTGATATCCAGTGCACAGTACGACGGCGTCAAACTCACCTTGTGTGCCGTCCTTGAAGTGGGCGGTGCGTCCATCAAAGTGGGTGACCAGCGGGCGCTCCACAGTATTTTCGGGCCAGTCGAAGCCCATGGGTGCGGTGCGGTAGCTGAAGGTGATGGATGCTGCGCCCATCTTGTGGGCCTGCATGCCGATGTCCTCAGCGGAGTAACTGGCGCCGATCATGAGTAGGTTCTTACCCGCGAAGCGCTCTGCGCCGCGGAAATCGTGGGCGTGCAGGACCTCACCCGGGAAGCTATTGATGCCCTTGAACTCGGGCACGGTGGGGGTGGAGAAGTGTCCGGTGGAGACAACCAGCTTGTCAAAGACGTGGTCAGTGGTGTCGCCCGTAACAAGATTCTCTACCGTCAGCGTGAATTCTTCGGTGACTTCGTTGTAGCTGGTGTGGCGCGCAACGGTGCTGAATTGCACGTACTTGCGGACATCTGACTTCTCGGCACGGCCCTTGATGTAGTCAAAGAGGACTTCGCGGGGCGGGAAAGAGGAGATGGCGCGGCCAAAATGCTCGTCAAAGGAGTAGTCCGCGAATTCCAAGCATTCCTTGGGCCCATTGGACCACAAGTGGCGGTACATGCTGGAGTGCACCGGCTCGCCGTGGTTGTCTAGACCAATTCGCCAGCTGCTATTCCACTGGCCGCCCCAATCGGACTGCTTCTCAAAGCACATGATCTCTGGGATATCCGCGCCATTTTGGCGTGCCGATTCAAATGCTCGCAACTGCGCCATGCCGCTGGGGCCTGCGCCAATGATTCCGACTCGCAATCTCATGCTGTTCTCCTCATCACTTGGATCGGCTGTGTCCTTTGGAACATGACGCTTCGAATCCACGCCCGCGGCTATAGCGCTATAGAGCGGAAGCGGACGATTCGTCAGCGCCTCCAAGCGGGGCAATAATGCGCAGGGAGCGCAGCGGCAGCTATGACTGCGGCAAAACCCAAGCGGATGACCGCTGGTGGTCCTCGGAAAATCAAGCACATGGGCGATGTCCGGGACCGGTGTGGTGCAAGTGGCACCAGGATTCGATCAGCAGCTTGCCGCAGATCCAAGAAGCGGCAAACCTGTTACCTATTGCAACATTTCAGAGAAGGTAAGTCAATATCGTCAAATTCGTAAGCTGTACTAATGCTTTGGAAGATGCGGCTCGTAACTGCCTAGTCACTGCCGCGTTACAGCTCCGAAAGCTGCCCTCCAGAAACCGCCCAGCGGGAGTCCAAACGAACATTTTCCAGCAGTCGGCGGTCGTGTGTGACCAGCAACAACGTTCCTTCGTAGCTTTCCAGTGCCTCCTCCAGCTGCTCGATGGCAGGCAGGTCAAGATGGTTGGTGGGCTCATCGAGCACCAGAACATTCACGCCGCGGGCCTGCAACAACGCCAGTGAGGCTCGAGTGCGTTCGCCGGGGGAGAGGGCGCCCACCGGGCTGGTCACCTGATCTGCTTTGAGGCCGAACTTGGCCAGCAGTGTGCGCACCTCGGCTTGATTCAACTCGGGGACCAGAGCCTCGAAGGCGTCCCCCAGGGGAGCGTCTTCCGGGAATTGGCTGCGGGCCTGATCAATCTCACCGATGGCCACATTGGCACCCAAGGAGGCAACGCCGTCGTCCGGGGTAGTGCGGCCAAGGAGCAACCGCAACAGGGTGGACTTCCCGGCGCCATTGGGGCCGGTGATGCCAATGCGCTCACCGGCGTTGACCTGTGCTGAGATGGGGCCGAGCGTGAAATCGCCCTGCCGAATTACGGCCGCATTCAAGGTTGAAACCACGGTGCTGGAGCGCGGGGCGGCGCCAATGCTGAACTGCAGTGCCCACTCCTTACGCGGCTCCTCAACCTCGTCCAAGCGTGCGATCCGTGACTCCATCTGCCGCACCTTCTGGGCCTGCTTTTCGCTGGATTCGCTGGCCGCCTTGCGCCGAATCTTGTCATTGTCGGGGCTCTTCTTCATGGCGTTGCGCACGCCCTGGGAGCTCCATTCTCGCTGGACGCGGGCGCGCCCTACGAGGTCGGCCTTCTTGTCGGCGAATTCGTCATAAGCTTCGCGGGCGTGGCGCTTGGCGATGGCGCGTTCCTCTAGGAAGGAATCGTAGCCGCCGTCGTAAACGCCCACTTTGTTCTGCGCCAAATCCAGCTCCACCACGGAGGTGATGGTGCGGGCCAAGAACTCCCGGTCGTGGGAAACCAGCACCACGCCTCCGCGCAGGCCCTTCACGAAGTCCTCAAGCCGGGCTAGCCCAGCCAGATCCAGATCGTTGGTGGGCTCATCCAGCAGCACAATGTCGAAGCGGCTCAACAGGAGCGCGGCCAGGGCAACGCGGGCTGCCTGTCCGCCGGAAAGTCCGGTCATGGCGGCGTCGGGGCTCAGCTCTAGACCGAGTTCGGCCAAGGTTGCCGGGATGCGTTCATCGAGATCCGCGGCACCACAGGCCAGCCAGTGATCCAGCGCTGTGGCGTAGCGGTCATCGTCGGCGGAATTGCCCGAGCCCAAGGCTTCGGCGGAGGATTCCATGTCTTCCGTTGCTTGAGTACAACCCGTCCGCCGGCCGATGTACTCGGCAATGCTTTCGCCGTCGATCCGTTCGTGTTCCTGTGGCAGCCACCCGACGAAAGCGTCCTGCGGTGCGGTGCTCACGCTGCCGCCCTGAGGTGTTGCAGCGCCTGCGAGAAGGCTCAAAAGTGTTGATTTTCCGGCTCCATTGGCGCCGACGATGCCAATGACATCTCCCGGGGCTACCGTGAAGGAGAGGCTGGTGAACAGGGTGCGGTGGGCGTGGCCGCCGGAAAGGTCCTTTGCCACAAGTGTTGCGCTCATGTATCTATCTTAAGTTGCTTCGAGGTGCTTCCTGTGCCGCCCCTCGGGCCCGGCCACTACGAGCTCCGCGCCCCGCTCCACGGGGCGCAGTGGAGTGCAAGCCAGGGGTGTGTTGCCCCGTGTGACGTCTCTCTTGAAACGGACTGCTCAACGCGAGCACACTGGTGAGCAGAATCAAGAGTTTCGACCATGCGGCCCTGGCCGGTCGAACGGCAACCCTCGCAACCATAGTGGGGTGCCCCAGGTGAGGATTCGACGCCGCCGGCACCAGCCGCTGGCGTAAGTATGGCGCGGTGCTAAGCACTCGCCTTCACGTGAAGGAAAACCATGTCTGAAGCAACAACTTTGATCAATGATGCCACCGTCCGGTCTTCCCGTCTTGGCGAAGCCGGTGCAGCATGGGCGCAGCGGATCGGCGCCAACCCGGACAGTGCAAAGCTCACGTACAAAGTTGACGGCGTTGGTGTGGGATCGGTGGCTACTCGTATCAGCTCAGGAAAGCACCAGTTCACGGTGGATGAGCCGGCTGCTCTGGCCGGCGACGACACCGCAGCCAGCCCCGTGGAATACGCGCTGGGCGCCATCATCTCCTGCCAAGTAGTGGTGTACCGGTTGTACGCCGAGCAGCTTGGTATTCAGGTGGACGACATCACCATCAACGCCGAGGGAGACCTAGATGTGCGCGGCCTCTTCGGCATCGATGCGAGCATACGGCCCGGATTCAGTGACATCCGCTTGACCGTCAACATCAGCGGGCCAGAATCACAGGAACGGTACGACGAACTGGCCCGGACGGTGGAGGCGCGCTGCCCCGTCCAGGATCTATTTAGTAACCCGACACCTTTCAGCACGGTCATCACCAAGGCCTGAGCGCTGTCTCAGGGGCTGGCCTAGACGTAGAAGCCCGAGCCAAGCGGTGCTAGCCGGTGCGTGATCGAGGATTAAGCAAAGGGAATCGACCGCACCGGCAACCGCCGTGAACAGGCGCATGGAAGCTTAAACGCAAGGTGTCTACGCGACGGGGCTGAGCTCGGTTTGCGCAGTTGCGGCATAGGCCAGAAGTTCCGCCTGCAGCCCCGCCTCATCGTAGGAGCCAGTGAAGATGGGTGTGTCCGGTTCGAAGGCCGCACCTTGGGCGAGGTGACCGGCGTCGACGGCGTCAAAACCTAGGTGCTCCACGAAGTCCAGCACCAAGGCGCGGGTCTCCGGATCGTCTGAGGCAACGGCCAACGCGCGGCGATCAGCGGCGCCGGCGTCACGGGCATCCAGCTCCAGCTCGTGGTACCCAATGTGGTTCAGAGACTTCGCGAGGCGGGCGCCGGGAAGGTGAGCGTGCACCATTTCTGAGCTGGAACGCGCATCCGCAAGCTCCGGCATATCTCCGTTGGTATCGCGCCAATAGTTCATGGTGTCCACAACGTGCTTGCCGGCAAGAGCTGCCGGATCCAGCGTGCGGAATTTGTGCAGCGGCACCGAAAGTACCACCAAATCCGAGAGCTCCATGGCGTCCTGGGCCGAGACGGCGACGGCGCCGGGGGCCATGACAGAGGCGATCAACGAGATCTTCTTCGGGTCCCCGGAAGCAGCAATCAGCACACGGTAGCCGGCCGCTAGCGCTTGGCGGGCAACGCCGGTGCCCACTTTTCCGGCGCCGAGGATGCCGATGGTGATGGTTGCCGGATCGTGCAGGGTGGGAGAGAGCTGGCTCATGCGGTTACCTTCTTTGCGTTGCGGAGTTCGGCGTCGATCAAGGGTTTGACCTCGGTGCCGAAGAGCTCAATCGATTTCAGGACATCGGTTTGCGGCACCGATGCAAAGTCCATTTCCAGGATGTGACGGTCATGGCCCATGAGTTGATGCGTGAGCAGAATCTTCTCGGCGACCTGTTCCGGGGTGCCGGTGTAGATGGCGCCGGCCGGTGCGGTCTGCATGTTGTAACTGATGCGGTTGGGCGGGGTGAATCCGCGCTCGCTGGCAATGTCCTCCATGACTCGGCGCCAGTACGGGTAAAAAGTCTCCGTTGCGTTCTTTTTACTGACAAGTCCGACGGCGCTCACTCCCACCTTCAGTGCCTTGGCATCGTGTCCGGCTTGGGCTGCTCCGGCCCGGAAGAGCTGCGCGTGCCGGGCGAAGTTGCTGACAGCTCCGCCCAACAGGGCGTAAATGACGTTGGTTCCCAAGGCTGCCGCACGTGCCGTGGAGCTGGGGGTGCCGCCGGTGGCGATCCAAATGTCCAGATTGTTCTCTACAGGGCGAGGGTAAATGGTGGCGTCGTGCAAGGCGGGCCGGAACTTGCCGCTCCAGGTGATGGATTCTTCTTTGCGTCCAGCTTCATTGAGGGCCAGCAGGAGCGCGATCTTCTCCTCGTAGAGTTCCTCATAATTGTTTAGATCCGCGCCGAAGAGTGGGTAGGACTCAATGAATGAGCCTCGTCCGGCCGTCAGTTCAGCGCGTCCGCCGGACAGCAAATCCAAAGTGGCGAACTGTTGGTAGACGCGGACGGGGTCCTCGGTACTCAATACCGTGACAGCGGAGCCGACCTTGATGTTTTTGGTTTGCGCGGCGGCCGCAGCAAGTACGGGCACGGGCGAGGAGACGGCGTATTCGGGGCGGTGATGTTCGCCGAGCCCAAAGTAGTCAAGGCCCACCTCATCGGCCAGGCGGGCGCGTTCAAGGAGGTCGGCCATGCGCTGCTGGGGACTGACCTGCGTACCCGTCACGGGGTCTGCGTGAACGTCACCAAAGCTGTAAATGCCAAGTTCCATGAAAATGCTCCTCAAGCCCGATCCGGCAACGGCAGTTGAAATAACACGTTGAAATAACAATATGCGTTGCTATACAGATCATCTTACTAAAATATGATCTGTTGTAAAGCGTAGATGTCCGTTATGATGGGTGTCATGAGCAACACAGCAACCGCCGCGCAGCCGCAGACCAGTCCCCAAGAAGATTTCGGGTGGACACTGGGCGTTCTTGTGCGTAATTATCAAAACGCCACAAATGCTGCCATGGGTGAATTCATGGGCGATTTTCCGCATGGTGCGCGGGGTTACCAGGTTCTGGTTGCTGTTGTCAGCGGCGAGCAGCCCAACCAATTGGCGCTGGCCCAACACCTTGGCATTGACAGAACTGTCATGACGTACCTGGTGGATGATTTTGTCAAGGCCGGGCTAGTGGAGCGTCAGCTCAACCCCGCCGATCGCCGTGCCCGCATTGTGGTGGCAACAGATTCCGGGCTCGAGGTTTTGGCAGATTTGCAACAGCGGGTTGCTGAAGCAGAGCGTACGGTCCTAGGCGCACTTGCCGATGAGGAACGGGAGCTGTTCCGCTCACTCTTGCGCCGCGTAGCCTGCGATGCTCCGGCCGCTTCCGAACACGATCTCGGCGCCTGTGAGGCTGTTGAAGAAATGCTTGGGGCGAAAGGCTAACGCTCTCCGGCCCTAACTGGGACCGCACTATCTGGTGCCTTAGCCATAGTTGCGCCGGGGGAGTAGGCGCATCCAATGAGCACTTGTGGCAATGGCTGATCCCTCTTTTCCAGTTGATCAATCAAGGCGTCAACGCCCAGTCGGCCTAGTTCGTCGGCCGGCGATATGAGAACATCCATTTCGGGTTCGGACATGCCTGTCGTATCCAGTGATGAAGCGAGGGCCAGGATAGAGATATCCTGCGGTATGCGGTAGCCAGCCTGTTGCAATCCAGCCACGAAACCGGGCCCGGCGTGTTCATTCATCATGAGCACACCCGTTGTTCCGGGGTGCTTGGTGGCAAGTTCACGGGCCAGCTCGCGTCCACCGGCCGATGAGTGTAATCCGCTCATGATGGATCCGTTGAGGCCTCGTTGTGTGGTGACTTCACCAAATGCCTTCCGCGTCCTGGCTACGGGGCCGTATCCGCCAAGCAGTTGGTTCCCAATCCCGCCATCTATCAGCACTAGATCTGTGTGTCCCAACTGGACCATTCGATCTACGGCATCTTCCACAGCGGCTTCAAAGTCAACATCTACAAAGGGGATTCCGGTGGTGTCCCGAGTGCGCCCAATTAAGGTAAACGGCACATTGCTTTTGGAAAGCTCACCCACGCGTGGGTCATCAAGTTGAACCTCCATCAAGACCACGCCATCCACTAGGCCAGAAGACGTGAGCTCCGTGACTCCTTCGGCTTCATTACTCATGGGCCACAGCACCAAGTTATATCCACGCAGCCTGGCTTGATCTGCGGCGCTGGTGAAAAACTGAATGGAGGTGGGTGAAAAGCGGTGCTGTAGCGCTGGGTAAAGGAGCGCCAATACATGGGTTCGGCCTCTGGCCAGCGCACTGCCAACAGCATTGCGGCGATAGTCCAGATCTTTCATGGCCGCCTCTACCTTGGCGCGCGTCTTGGGCGAAACGGGTTTGGAATTATTGATGGTGAATGACACGGTCGCCAAGGACACGTTCGCCAAATTGGCCACATCCTGCATGGTCGCCACGGTGTTCCTCCCGGTTGCTCTGGCTCAAAGCTACCCCACCTTGCCTGAGTCATAAACCACTGCTCCATCGACACAAAGTAAAGCGCTTTAATTTTACCTTGACAAGGGGCTGGCATCGAGGCATGATCGATGTCACAGTCAAAGTAAAGCGCTTTACTTTTATTATGACGGACCTATGTCCGCAGTCTCTGTGACGTATGAGGTCCCCAACTATGGTCACAAACATTGCCTCTTCAGGGATGCCCGAAGCGATGTGTAACCGGCCGGGACAGCCTGGAATAAAACCTCAAAGAATTGCACCATCTGCAGCACAATAACGAGCAAAGGAGCTATCGTGAAAAACCAGAAAAAGGCCCGCTGGAACAAGTTCTTGGCCCTGGCAGCCATCACACCCTTGGTACTAACGGCCTGCGGCGGGGGTGGCAGCACCAGTTCGGGGGATGCCACTACTTTGACCCTGATGGACTACTACAACAATGACCCTGATAAGGCCCTGATTCAGACGGCCATCGACCAGTGCTCAACCGACGTCGGTGTCACTATCACCCGTGAAGTAGTGCCGGGCAAAGACCTCATTCAGAAGGTCCTGCAAAAATCGTCGTCCAAGACGCTGCCCGATATTTTGATGCTCGATAACCCGGATGTGCAGGAAATTGCTTCCACCGGTGGACTGGCTCCGCTGAGCGACTTCACGGTGGACACCAGCGGATTTGCCCAGGGCATGCTCGACGCCGCTACCTTCGAAGGTGAGGTGTACGGGCTCGCCCCGACGGCCAACACCCTAGGGCTGTTCTACAACAAGAAGATCTTGGCCGACGCCGGCCTGACCCCACCACAAACGTGGGATGAGCTAAAAACAACTGCCAAGGCACTGACCAGCGGCAGCCAATACGGCATGGCGTTTTCCGCTGTTGCCACCTACGAGGGTGCCTGGCAGTTCTTGCCCTTCATGTGGACCAATGGTGGAAGCGAAACTGAACTGGATTCGGTGCAGAACAAAGAAGCATTGCAATTGTGGAAAGACTTGGTCGATGCTGGCTCTGTTTCCAAGGGCGCCATCAACTGGGGCCAAGGAGATGTCAAGGATCAGTTCATGGCTGGAAAAGCCGCCATGATGATCAACGGCCCGTGGCAGATCCCAGCACTCAACGAGGATCCCTCCTTGGAGTGGGGTTCCGTGCAGGTGCCTGTCAACAAGGCTGGTCAAACACCCACCGCACCATTGGGTGGGGAAGTCTGGACCATCCCGCAAACAGGGAATGAGGCCAAACAGGCTAAGGCTGCCGAATTTATCAGTTGCCTCACCGCCGGTGACACGCAGGTGACCCTCGGTGCGGAGCGCTACACAGTTCCCACCAAGCCCGAGTTAGCCCAGGAATACGTTGAAAAGATGCCAGATATGGCCGCCTTCACCGAGCAGATTGCCAATGCACGTTCACGGACGGGAAACCTGGGCGCCGAATGGCCCACTGCGGCGACCACCATTTACTCGGCCATCCAGCTGGTGCTGACGGGCAAGGCCACCGTTGAAGAGGCTTTCGTTCAAGCTGCCCAGGGTTAACACCACCAACCGTTCGACGCCGGTTCCGTAGCCTTAGGCGCTGCGGAACCGGCAGAGAGGCCACCATGACTTCCCTTTCAACAGACGCACGGACTGTATCCCGCAAGAACTCGCGGATGAGCAGCGAGGAACCTACGCCCACGTCACGGCAAGGTTTTTGGGCCCGTGAAAACATCACCAAGATCCTCTTTGTGGTCCCTGCGGGGCTCTATCTGGTCCTTTTCTTTGGCTATCCCGTAGTCAAAAACCTCATTATGAGCATGCAGGCCTACACCACTAAAACCTTTTTCACTGGTGAAGCCCCTTGGGTTGGCTTCCAGAACTACGTGACCGTGATCAGCTCGAATCTATTTGGGCCCGCTTTGCTCAACACAACCTTGTTCACGGTTGCCTCCATTCTTGGCCAGTTCATTATTGGTCTGGCACTGGCGAGTTTCTTCAACCGCAAATTTCCGCTGAGCGGTTTCCTGCGGGCCATGCTGTTACTTCCCTGGCTGCTGCCGCTGATCGTGGCCAGTGCAACCTGGCGTTCCATCCTTGATCAAGACTCGGGAATCCTCAACCAATTTCTTGGCGTTTTTGGCATCCCTGCCATTGGGTGGCTGACCAGCCCAGATGTGGCCTTGATTGCCGTCATTCTGGTCAATATCTGGGTGGGCATTCCCTTCAATGTCACCTTGCTTTACGGCGGCCTCCAAGACATTCCAGAGGAACTCTATGAAGCTGGGCAGTTGGACGGCGCCACGGGGTGGAAGGCGTTCCGCCACATCACGTGGCCCAACCTTCGCCCTGTTGTCAGCGTGGTATTAATCCTCGGAGTGGTTTACACCATCAAGGTTTTAGACATCATCTTAGGTCTGACCAACGGTGGCCCGGCCAACGCTACCCAGACGATTGCGGTGCGTTCCTACCAAGAATCCTTCGTCAATTTCGAGTTCGGGGTGGGTGCTGCATTCTCCAACATCCTGATCCTCATTTCCCTCGTATTCGCCGTCATCTATCTGCGGGCCAATCGCCGCGCTGTCGATGAGTAGGAGCCCTCAATGACTACTGCACCACTGAATCGAAGCAGCGCAAATCGAAGCAGCACAAATCCAAACGGCGTGGATCGGAGCAGCATCCGCGGAAGTGCCGTTCGGCGTCGAGCATTAAAAACCCGCACCTCAACGATCTTGGGCATCATCTTCCTAGCCATCATGTTGTTTCCCATCTACTGGATGGTCAACGCCTCGCTCCAGCCCTCCGGCAACACACTGTCAGCAGACTTCTTCCCATGGAATCCAAGCTTTGCCGGATATGAAAAAGCCATCGCAGACCAAGGGCGCAACCTGCTGACAAGCCTGATCATTGCGCTGGGGGCCGTGGTGGTGACCTTGGTCATCGCAGCGCCGGCGGCCTATGCGTTGGCGCAGTTCAAGTTCCGTTGGATCAGCGCGGCCATGCTGGCTATCTTGATCGCCCAGATGATTCCTGGGGTGGTCATTGCCAATGCCCTGTACGCGGCCTATAACAACCTGGGACTTTTGAACTCCATCCCGGGCTTGATTCTGGCCGATGCAAGCCATGCCATCCCGTTCGCCATTTTGGTCATGCGGGCATCGATGATGAGTATCCCGGCGTCAATTATCGAGGCGGCGCGCGTCGATGGGGCCGGTCAAATCACGGCCTTTATCTCCATCGCCCTGCCCATCTCCAAGAATGCGCTCATCACCGCTGGACTCTTTGCGTTCCTTTTTGCGTGGAGCGATTTCCTGTTCGCTCTGACGCTGACCACCACCGATGAGATCCGCCCCGTGACTTTGGGTATCTACCAATACCTCGGTACTCAGGTTTCAAACTGGAGTGCCGTCATGGCAACGGCCGTCTTGTCGTCGCTGCCCGCAATAGTGCTCTTGGTCGTGGCACAGAAATACATTGCCGCAGGCGCCACCGGCGGAGCCGTGAAGTAACACCCGTAGCTACTTACTTATTGACGTATCACCATGAAGAAAGCGATGACAATGTCTGGAATCACCAGCCCCGTAACCCCCATCAAAGTGCTTGTCTGGGGAGAGAATCGGCACGAGCAAGTGGAGCAGAAAGTCCGGGACATTTACCCGCACGGCATGCACACCACCATTAAGGAGGGCATTGAAGAGAACCTGGGCTCCGATGCGCAGGTCACCACGGTGACCTTGGATGATCCCGAACACGGACTCACCGAGGAAGTCCTTGCCGCCACAGATGTATTGGTCTGGTGGGGTCACGCCGCCCACGACGAAGTCAGTGACGAGGTGGTTGAGCGTGTGCACAAGCACGTCCTGGCAGGTATGGGTTTGCTGGTGCTGCATTCCGGGCACTGGTCTAAGATCTTCGGCAAGCTCATGGGTACCTCCTGCACCCTGCGCTGGCGCTCGGAGCAGGACCGCGAACTGGTGTGGACCGTTGACCCCACCCACCCCATCGCCCAAGGCGTGCCACACCCCTTCATCATCCCGGCCCAGGAAATGTACGGCGAATACTTCGACGTGCCTGCCCCGGACGAGCTCATCTTCCTCTCCACCTTCACTGGTGGAGAAGTGTTCCGCAGCGGCATGACGTACCGCCGCGGTTTCGGCAAGATCTTCTTCTTTAGCCCCGGCGATCAGGACTACCCGGTCTATCACCAGAAGGAAATCCGCAAGGTCATTTCCAACGGCGTGCAGTGGGCCAAGACCCTTCGCCCCGAACGTGCCGAGCCTGTGCTGTTGCGCTATGACACCGAAGATTTCTACAACGGCCAGGGCTACCAAGGAGCTATCTCACAGTGACGGCCTTCCCCATCCTGAACACCCCCGGTCCGCTCCGGCTGGTCCAAGTCGGCGCAGGCGGCATGGGCAAGGCCTGGATTGACGCGATCAACGCTAACCCCGACGTTGAACTGGTGGGATTGGTTGACCTCAACATGGACACCGCCCGCGCCGCGCTCGCAGAAAAGGGTATCGAGGGCGTAGCGGTGGGTACCAGTGTCGGCGAGATTGCCGCCGCAACGGGTGCGCACGCCGTCGTCAATGTCACTGTTCCCGTGGCCCACCACCCGGTCAACGTCGAGGCCATGTTTGCTGGCCTGCCGGTGCTGTGCGAGAAGCCGGCCGCGCCCACCGTCGCTCAGGCGCTGTCGCTGGCGGCAAGTTCGCAGGCTAGCGGTCAACTGCTGATGATTAGCCAGTCCCGGCGCTACTTCAACTCGCTGGCCCAACTCAAGGAGGTCACGGGCGATCTGGGTGAGATTGGTGTCATCACCACCGAATTCTTCAAGGCACCGCATTTTGGCGGCTTCCGCGAGGAAATGGACCACGTCTTGCTGCTGGACATGGCCATCCACCCCTTCGATGTGGTCCGTTACCTGACGGGGCAGGATCCGGTGAGTGTGTACTGCGAGGAGTTCAATCCGGTCTGGAGTTGGTACAAGGACGACGCCGCAGCTACCGCCATCTTTGAGTTCTCCAGTGGTCTTCGTTATGTGTACTCGGGCTCGTGGTGCGCCGATGGGGCGGAGACGTCATGGAATGGATCGTGGCGGGTCAACGGAGAACGCGGCACTGCGCTCTGGGACGGCGATCAGGCTCCTGTTGTTGCGGCTCGCGATGCGGCTGGCGGAAAGCTTGCCGTTCCGGCGGCCTCCGATGGCCCTGAGCAGATTGACGGTTCGCTGGCTGAATTTGTCAGCGCGCTCCGCACTGGAACGGTTCCTGATGGCCAGGTTCACTCCAATCTCCACTCGCTGGCCATGGTGGAGGCGGCCGTGCTGTCCGCCGAGACTGGCCAGCGGGTACGCATTGACGATGTGCTGCAGGCTGCTTATGTGGATGCGCTGGATACTGAAAAGAACGGCGTGGTGAAAGCTGTCCTTGCCGGGTGGGGATCAGCGCGGGGGATCGTTGATGACCGCGTAGATTCCCTCAGCTAGTAGCCTTTTGGAACGGCTAACTTGGCCGAAGGCCGTGTGGGAACGATGAAGAATCACCCGCACGGCCTTCGGTCTGTACCCGTCCAGTCCTGCTCAACGTTGGCCAGTTCTTCCTCGAACCGGCCAAGCGTCCTCACGTGGGGGCCTGCCGGCGGGTTTCAAAGCCGAGCCCGTGCAAAGAATGTGGGTTCATGTTGGTTTGGGGTGGGCGCGTGCACTAGGGTAAATGATTGTGAGATAGATAACGCAGCCCCGCCCGCGCCGATCGCTTCCGCATTTGACAGCGGATTGCCGGATCGCGCCTGACCTGCCTGCCACATCCACAACTTCCGTTAGAAGGCCGTAGTGCGCTCGTTTCCTTACAAATCCGCCAAAAAACCGGACCTCCGTTCGCCGGGCCGATATCTCCTGTGGCTGGCGGGTGCCCAACGTGGCACGCTGTGGCTGGGGATCTTCTACGGCTCCATCTGGACAGTGTGCCAGGCGCTGACGCCCTACATTTTGGGCCAAGCGATTGACCAGGGGATTCTGCCCGGAAACTTCCGCAACTTAAGCGTTTGGGTTGGCCTGCTGGTGGGACTCACCATCATCCAGTCAATCTCAACCACCCTGCGCCACCGTGCCGCCGTGAGCAACTGGATGCAAGCGGCGTACCGTTCCTCACAGGTGGTGGGTTATAAAGTCACCCGTAGCGGTGACGCCCTGCCGCAAAAGTTCTCCACCGGCGAGGTGGTTTCCACCAGCGCCTCCGATGCCATGCGCATTGGCGAAATCTTTGATGTTGTGGCGCGTCTGGCCGGATCTGTGGTGGGTTACCTCTTGGTCTCCTACCTTGTCTTCCAATCGTCCTGGGAACTTGGCTTGGTGGTTCTGCTTGGCGTGCCATTGTGCGGTGCCGGACTGTTGTTCGTGATCCGCCCGCTTCAACGGCGCCAGAAGGATCAGCGTGAAGCGTCCGGGCAAATGACCGCTCTCGGCGCCGACACCGTTGCCGGGCTGCGTGTTTTGCGTGGCATTGGCGGCGAGCACATCTTCGTTGAGCGCTACCGGGAGCGCTCGCGGGCAACACAGCTGGCCGGAAACAAGGTGGCTTATTCGCTGGCTGATCTGGATGCCGCGCAGGTATTCGTGGTGGGTGTCTTCAGCGTCGCCTTCACCTGGATTGGCGCTCTGCAGGCCGTGTCGGGGCAGATCGAGGCCGGTCAGCTCGTGGCGCTTTATGGCTACGCGGTCTTCCTGGTCTCGCCCATCCGCACCGCCGCCGACGCCGTCTCACGCTTCATCCGCGCCCACGTCGGCGCCAAACGCATCATTGATGTGTTGAAAACACCCTCTGCCGTGCACGACGCCGAGACAACAGTTCCCGCACCGTCGGCGCCTAGCGCTCTGGTTGATTCGGTGACGGGCGTGATGGTTTCTCCTGGCGGGCTCAGTGCCATTGTCTCCGGCGATCCTGAGCATTCGGCAGCGCTGGCCCGGCGGTTGGGCCGTTTTGAAGATGCTGTGCTGCGCGAGGCGCAAGTGCGGTGGGGTGAAGAAGCTCTACACATGATGCCGCTGCGCGAGGTGCGCTCACGGATTGTGGTCTCCGATGCCGAGCCTCAGCTCTTCACGGGGACCCTGCGCGAGGAACTGGATCCCACCGGGTCTCATTCAGACGCCGAAATCATGGAGGCCATTGAGGTGGCCAGTGCCGCCGACGTCTTTGACGGGCTGGAAGACGGTTTGAATGATGAGGTGACGGAGAAGGGTCGCAGCTTCTCTGGTGGACAGCGTCAACGCCTGACGTTGGCGCGCGCCATGTTGACCGAAGCCGAGGTGTTGGTGCTGATTGAACCCACTAGCGCGGTTGACGCCCACACCGAATCCCGTATTGCCACCGCGCTGCGCCGCAGCCGCAACACCCCGGGGCGCACCACTGTGGTGGTCTCGGCCAGTCCACTCCTGCTGAGCGCCATGGACACAGTGGCTTTCTTGCAGGATGGAGCGTTAGTAGCGCAAGGAACGCACCGGCACTTGCTCGATACCGTGCCCGACTACCGCAAAGTGGTCCTCCGCGGTGAAGGCATGGACGGGCACGGCGCAACCACAGCGGAGGATGTGTCAAGCGTCGAGGCAAGCAACGGCGTCGAACATGCCAACACCAACAGCAACACCAACAGCAACGGCGCCCACGGAGGGGACAACTAATGGCTGAAACAAAGCTTCCCGTGGCAAATACCGCCGAAGTCAAGGCCGAGGGTTTGCGCCTGATCGGCATGCATAAAAAACCGCTCGCTGGAGTAGTGGGCCTCTACGGTGTTGCTGCCGTTGCGGGACTGGCAGGACCGTTCCTGCTAGGCCGGCTGGTGGATGCGATCAGCGTTGGCACCACCACGGGGTTCGTAGCCCTGGTGGCGCTGGCACTTGCGGGCTTCGTCATTGTCCAGACAGTGCTGGCTAGGTGGGCGCGGCGCAAGGGCATGATCTTGGGTGAGAAAGTCTTTGCCCAGCTGCGCGAGGAATTCATGGAGCAAGTCACCTCGTTGCCGCTGTCAACGGTGGAAAAAGCGGGCACCGGTGATTTGGTTTCGCGTACCACCAATGACGTGGACGCGGTCTCGCACACGGTCCGCTTTGGCGTGCCGCAGGTGTTGGTTTCGGTGGCAACCATTGTGCTGACGGTGGTCGCGGCGGTGCTCACGAGCCCCTTGGTCGCCGTGGCGCTGCTCATTGGAGTGCCGATGCTGGTGCCAGTCACGCGCTGGTATCTCAAGCGCGCCACCCCCGGCTATTTGGCCGAGCGGGAGAGCTACGCTGGTCTCAACGGGGCCATCACCGAGACCATTGAGGGCGCGCGCACGGTCGATGCGCTGAGTCTGGGCCAGCATCGCCGCGACCGGATCGATGCGGCTCTGCGCAACTGCTTTGAACGTGAAAAGTACACATTGGGCCTGCGCACTGTGCTGTTCCCCGTCGCCGAACTCTCCTTCTGGCTGCCAGTGGCCGGGGTGCTGATGTGGGGTGGCTGGCTGTCCTCGCAGGATCTGGTGACCACAGGCATGGTGGCCACCGTTGCGCTGTACGCCATGCAGCTCATTGACCCCGTGGACACCTTGATCATGTGGATTGATGAGATCCAGGTGGGCGCGTCCTCGCTGGCCCGCATTGTGGGTATTCGCGATGTCAAGGCTGACCGCATCGCCACGGACGCCGTTCCCGCCGACGATTTGCTGGTGGTGGATGACGCCCGCTACGCCTACCGCCCCGGGCACAATGTGCTGCACGGTATTGACCTGACGTTGCGGCAAGGGGAGCGGCTGGCCATGGTGGGCCCGTCCGGTGCAGGCAAGTCCACGCTGGGCCGTTTACTGGCGGGCATCCATGGCCCCACCTCCGGTTCGGTCACGGTGGGCGGGGTTCCCTTGGTGGACCGGCCGCTGGATGAATTGCGGGGCGAGGTGGCACTCGTGACTCAGGAACACCACGTGTTTGTGGGGACCCTGGCCGATAACGTACGCCTAGGTAATGCCAACGCCAGTGACGCTGAGATTGAAAAGGCCCTGTCCGACGTCGGATCTTTAGCTTGGGTGCGCGCTCTCCCCAAAGGCTTGGCTACTGAGGTGGGCTCGGGTTCACACACGTTGACACCGGCTCAGGCGCAGGAGTTGGCGCTGGCCCGGCTGGTGTTGGCTGATCCGCACACGCTGGTGCTGGATGAAGCCACCTCACTCATTGATCCGCAGGCTGCCCGGGATCTGGAGTTCTCGCTCAGTGCCGTGTTGGAGGGGCGGACAGTGATTGCGATCGCGCACCGTTTGCACACCGCGCACGACGCCGATCGGGTCGCCGTGGTGGAAAAGGGGCGGATCACCGAGCTTGGCTCGCACGATGAACTTTTGGCGCAGGACGGTTCCTATGCGGCGCTGTGGAACTCGTGGCGGCAGGACGCCTGATGCCTCGCCCTCTGGCGGTGGTGTCTGCAAGGGACTCTGCCCGGGCCTTGTTGAGCTTGCGGAAAGCGGCGTAACGTTCCCAGAGGGGGATGCAGAGGCTCACATCGCCAAGAAGCGCTAGTGTCCATCACGGCTCGTGGCCGAGTCTTTGGTCGAGGAGGAAATACAGCATGGGTCTTCTAACGTTCAGCATCAATGTCACTTTGGATGGTTGCACCGACCACCTAGAAGGAATTGCCGATGACGAGACGCACGCGCATTTCACACGCCTGATGGATGAGAGCGGCGCAATGCTCTGGGGCCGAACTGCGTACGAGTTGATGGAGAGCTACTGGCCGGCGGTGGCCCACGGCGATGTCGATGCACCACCAGCGATGCGCGAGTGGGCGCTTAAGTTGGAGGAAAAACCAAAGTACGTGGTGTCGGCGACGCGCAACGATTTCCCGTGGACCAACAGCCACCACGTCAAGGGTGAGTTGCGCGCGGCGGTGCAAGAACTCAAAGATCAAACACCCAACGGGGTGCTGGTGGGTAGCGGCACACTAGCAACAGAGCTTGACCGGCTGGAACTGATTGACGAGTACAAAATCCTCGTCCATCCTATGATCGCTGGCCACGGACCTACCCTGTACCAAGGTGGACTGCCCAGCACCCGACGCCTTGATCTAATCTCGGCGGAGCCGATGAGTAACGGTGCCCTAGCCATGCATTATCGCCGAGCTGACAGCGTCAAAAAGCACTAGTGCCCGCTGTGAGACACGGACCGGCTAGATGCATATGTATGGAATAGGCGAGCTGCGTTTCCTGTTGTGACCAACATGGAAACTAACTTTAAGAAGCGCATTGGGTTCCTCTCCTTCGGGCATTACGGAACGGGCCGAGGCTCCCAAACCAACTCGGCGGCTGACGCCCTGCACCAGGCCATTGACCTTGCGGTCGCCGCCGAGGAGCTTGGCATTGACGGCGCGTTCTTCCGTGTCCACCACTTTGCCCGTCAACAGGCGGCGCCGTTCCCTTTGATGGCAGCCATTGCCGCCCGCACCAGCCGGATTGAAATTGGCACCGGCGTCATTGATATGCGGTACGAAAACCCGCTCTATATGGCTGAACAGGCCGCCGCAACAGATCTCATCAGCGATGGCCGACTGCAGATCGGAGTGAGCCGCGGTTCACCCGAGCCCGCAGCCAACGGCGCAGCAGACTTTGGGCATTTCCCGCTCGACGGTGAAACGGAAGCGGACATGGCGCGGCGCCACACAGCAACATTCCGCCATGCTATTTCTGGTGCCGGCATCGCTGAGCCTGGCGAACGTGTCTCCATGGGTGGGGAGCGGCTGCTGCGCATTGAACCGCAGTCACCGGGTTTGTCTGAGCGTATTTGGTGGGGTGCAGGATCACGGGCCACGGCCGTTTGGGCTGCTCGTCAAGGCATGAACTTGATGAGTTCAACGCTGCTCACCGAGGACACCGGTGTGCCTTTCGATCAGCTGCAGGCCGAGCAGATCCAGCTATTCCGCGACGAGTGGGCTGCGGCCGGGCACGGTTTTACACCGCGGGTGTCGGTCAGCCGCAGCATCATCCCAGTGGTGGATGATGTTGACCGCATGTACTTCGGTCTGCGCGCCCAAGCAGATAATAAGGACCAGGTGGGCATGATTGACGGGCTGCTGTCCCGTTTTGGCAAGAGTTATATGGGAGACCCGGCGGAGATTGCCCGCGACTTGGCTGCCGATGCCGCCGTTCAGGCAGCGGATACACTGATGCTGACCGTTCCGAACCAGCTCGGGGTTGCTTACAACACCAAGATGTTGGCGAATATTGCCGAGCATATTGCTCCGGCCATTGGCTGGATGCCCAACAGCTAGGGTTCGGCTGGGAGCTCTAAGGGGTGAGGCGTTCACCGTGCGCCAACGCGACGACGATGGGTCCGCGCACTATGAATGGATCTCGGGGCCCAACAACGGCTATGGTTTCAGCGCCTTCAGCCTGGGTAGCAGTAGCAATGAGATCAGTCACGAACAGCACATTGCCTCCATTCGTGACTTCTTCGCAGGAATAGACCCCGCAACCGGCTACCTCTCAGATCCATTGGGGCGAACAATCGAACAAAACTGCCCCCACTAGTGGTGCGAGATTCCCGGCCAGCGACGGGCCAGCTGGAGGTACCTTTCACCGCCAAAATGCGGACGTCCATTCGCCTTCTAGGTACCGCCAGCTCTCTACTCTTGGTCTCCCTCATTCCATTCCTCTTGGGTGGGTGCCAGCTCAGGCCATGCGCTCGATCGCGCAGCAGCAGGTGGATGCTCTGCAGGTATTGGAACTGCATCGGTACACAGCTGAATCGGTAAAAATAGGGCGCCACACCTGAGTTCTTGGTCAGGGATCGGATGGAAGCCAACCACCGCTTAACCTAGCTGCGCTATCAAAAGCCAGGGGCCGGCGTCGTGCTTAAAATCCGGTGCCAGCGCGTGGCGTTAGCTATAGTGCCGCGGTGCTAAAATCAGGGGTGGAGCAATCCCCCTAAATTTTAGCGACACCGGACTAGCTTTTTTATCCGAATGCGTCGCACAAGTAAGGTAGCGCATCGTCGCCGCCGGCCGCCTACAACAGAACAAAGTTTGGAACCCATGAGAAGAACTGCCCGCCAGACCCCTCCCGCCCTCGCCGAAGGTGCAATGCGCATCGTCGCTCTGGGTGGCTTGGGCGAAATTGGCCGTAACATGACCGTCTTCGAATACGCGGGAAAGTTGCTGATCGTTGACTGCGGCGTGCTCTTCCCTGAAGATCACCACCCCGGCGTTGACTTGATTCTGCCGGACTTCTCGTACTTGAAGAACCGCTGGCAGGACGTGGTGGGCCTGGTGCTGACCCACGGCCATGAGGACCACATTGGTGGTGTCCCGTACCTGCTCAAGCACCGCGGCGACATCCCCGTCATCTCCGCCAAGCTGACCCTGGCCTTCCTGAAGACCAAGCTTGAAGAACACCGCATCAAGGGCAAGATGATCCAGGTCAAGGAAGGCGACCGGCGTAAGTTCGGCCCGTTCGACGTTGAATTCCTGGCCGTCAACCACTCCATCCCGGACGGTCTGGCTGTTGCCATCCGTACGCCTGCCGGCCTGGTGCTGGAAACTGGCGACTTCAAGATGGACCAGTTCCCACTGGATAAGCGCATCACCGACCTCGCTGGATTTGCTCGCTTGGGCGAAGAAGGCGTGGACCTGTTCCTGCCTGACTCCACCAACGCCGAAGTTCCCGGCTTCCTGGCCGCTGAAGCGGACCTGATCCCGGCCATTGACCAGGTCATGCGCACGGCACCGCGCCGCGTTATTGTCTCCAGCTTCGCCAGCCACGTGCACCGCATTCAGCAGATCATCGATTCTGCTCACAAGTACAACCGCAAGATTGCGTTCGTTGGCCGTTCCATGGTCCGCAACATGACCACTGCGCGCGAACTGGGCTACTTGAAGATCCCGCGCGGCATGCTCGTTGATGCCAAGGAACTGGAAAAGATGGCCCCCGAAAAGGCCGTGCTGATCTGCACCGGTTCACAGGGTGAGCCCATGGCCGCCCTGGCCCGCATGGCCAACGGTGACCACCAGATCAACCTGACCGACGGCGACACCGTACTGCTGGCCAGCTCGCTGGTCCCCGGTAACGAGTCCTCGATCTACCGTCTGATCAACGATCTCACCAAGCAGGGCGCCAACGTTATTCACAAGGGCAACGCCAAGGTGCACGTCTCCGGTCACGCCAGTGCCGGCGAACTCGTGTACTGCTACAACTTGGTCCGCCCCAAGAACGTCATGCCGGTTCACGGTGAGTACCGCCACCTGAAGGCGAATGCCGAATTGGCGATCCGCACCGGTGTGGATCCCAAGAACGCGTTCATCGTTGAAGATGGCACCACGATCGACCTCAAGGACGGCGTTGCCAAGGTCACCGGCAGCGTTCCGGCTGCTTACGTCTACGTCGAGAACATGGTTGCCGGTGCGGCCACTGAAGAGTCGCTGCAGGATCGCATCCGCCTCGCCGAAGACGGTGCCGTCACCGTTCTGTTGATCGTCAACCCGGACACCGGCAAGATCGAAGAAGACCCCGAATTCTTCTCCGTTGGCTTCAACTTGACGCCTAAGGACATTGAAAAGGCCGCCGTCATCGTGGAGAAGACCATCACCGGTCTTCGTGGCGAGAAGACCGGCCCCAACGCCGAGAAGGCTGTGGCCAACGGCCTGCTGCGCTGGTCCGACCGCGCGCTGCGCCGCAAGCCCGTCTACACGGTCATCATCGTCGAGGCGTAAGCCTGAACAGCGCAAACGCAAGGGCCGCCGTCGTACTTTTTCAAGTACGACGGCGGCCCTTGCATTTAAGTGCTCCGCTACCTTGCGCTGTTCTGCTTTTGAAACGATCGGTTCAGCGGCAGATTAACCTCCGCGGCGGCCAAGATATGCAATGACGGCTAGCACCCGTCGGTGGTCTTCGGGGGTGTTGGCGAGGTCCAGCTTGGCCAAGATATTGGTGATGTGCGTTTCTATGGTTCGGGGCGTGAGCCATAGCCGTTGAGCGATGCCGAGATTGGTCCTGCCTTCGGCCATCAGTGCCAGCACCTCCCGTTCACGCGGGGTCAGAGATTCCATGACTTGATTTTGGCGCGCGGCCCCCATGATTTCTAACACCAATTCCGGATCCAGGGCTGTTCCACCAACCTTGACCCGTTGCAGCGTGTCCAGAAATTCTGCCACATCCAGAACCCGGTCTTTGAGGAGGTAGGCGAAGTATCCGGCCGGGATAAGCCGGGAGGTGTGCTTGGTTTCCAGACTCTGGGACAGCAACACAATGCCTAGATGTGGAAACTCACCACGCAACGTCACCGCCGCCTGCGCGCCGTCGTCCGTGTTCCCTGGTGGCATGCGAACATCAAAAATCACCAGTTCCGGGCCAAGCTCGCGGGTCTTTTCAACGGCAGTGGTGGCATCAGCGACGGCTGCGAGCACCTCGTGGCCCGCAGCCTCAACGAGACTCACCAGCCCTTCCCGGAACAGGGCGGAATCCTCGGCAAGAATTACCCGCATGGCATGATCGCCTCCACCGTGGTGCCCTGACCGGCGATGCTCGTTAGAGACAGTTGGCCGCCCGCGGCGTTGACCCGATCTCTCAGCCCGGACAGTCCGCCGCCTGCCGTTGAATGCGCTCCGCCAAGGCCGTCGTCGCTGACCATCAAGCTGATTAAGGAGCCGTGCTGCGCCAACACGATCTGCACCCGTTGAGCTTGGGCATGTTTGAGGGCGTTATGGACGGCTTCAGAGGCGACGAAGTAGGCGGTGGCGCCGACAATTTCGCTCAACTCCGGAACCGGCTCGGCTATCTCCAGATGTAGCGGGGTGGGTGAGCGTCCGCTGAGCTGGCGAAGCGCTGCTGGCAGGCCATCATCGAGCGCGCTGGGCCGAACACCGTGGGCAATCTGACGCAGTTCAGCTACGGCGGTGCCCAGCTCCGTGACAGCTACATCGAGCTTTCCGCGAATGTCCTCACTGTGTGGCGGCAAGTGGTGCTGAATGAGCCGTAAGCCCATACCCACGGCCACCAGCCGCTGTTGTGCGCCGTCGTGCAGGTCCCGTTCCAGCCGCCGTCGTTCTTCGTGGGTGGCTAGAAGTAGCCGCCCGCGGCTGGCCTCCACTTCCGCCAGCGCTTGGGCGAGTTCGAGCTGCTGGCGGGCCATTTCCAGCAGTGGAAACAGTGCCTTGATGCTCTCCGCATTCAAGGCCCTGCCAAGGTCCCTCCCGGGGATGATGATGCCGGCAATCCGGTGCTCCAGACTGACTTCCACGCCGTCGTGCTTCTCAACGGGGCGGCCGGCCACGTCATGAAGACTGCCGTCGCGCGCTGTAAATCCCAGCCGCAGCTCAGGATCCCGGGTAGCTTTGCGCAAGACAGCTTCCAGCTCAGTGGGCCGGGCAGTATTGGCGAAAACCTGGCGCTGCAAGGTGGCGACCGCGTCAAGAATACGCTCATGCTCCGCATAGAGAATTCGCCCAACACCACGGCGTAAACGTGGCCTGGATCCGGCTGCAAACAAAGTTCCGAGAGCCACGCCGGCCACCGTCACCACGGCGGCGGGAGACGATTCAACGCCGGGCCACCGCAGCAACAACAGGGCCCACAGCCCGATGCCGCCCAGCAGAATCAGGCTGCTCACCGTGGCAACTAATACCCTTCCGGCGTCGAGCGGGACGGTGCGCACAACGGCCATGCCCAGCACCATGGGAATGACGATGTTCATGGCGGCCAGTCCAAGGATTACAACGCCGGAATCTTGGAAGATGAGGTATCCGATCCAGCACAGCAACAAGGTGCCAGGGACGCTGGCGCCGGCCACCGCCAGCCAACGGATCTGGTTCTTCAGCGTGGGTTCGGCGTTCTTGAAGCGTTTGATGACGTTGCGCAAGCTCAGCACCAGCAATAGGAGAAACACGGGCAGCAGCGATAGAGCCGCCACATCGGCGCCCAGCACAGGACCCAATCCGCGGTGCTGCTCTTGAAACTCGTTGGCGTAAGGGGTCGGTCCCAAACCCACCAAAACGGAAAAGAGGATGGCAACCAAGACCAGGCCACCGGCGATGAGCCGCGCGCCGCGCGCCGCGGCTCTCGAAACGCCCCGAGGGGAAGATGAGCAACATCAGTGCCCAGGGCAAATACAACACCATCCAGCTACCTTGAGCCAAAGACATGAGGACGTTGTTGATGGGCAGCTCTGGGTGAATTTGAGCCGCTGCAAGATAAGTGTCATTGGCGCCCAGCGTCACCATGACCAGACCTGCCGCACTGAGCAGCGCCCCCACCGCGTGATGGGGAAAACGGTGCGTGATCAGGTGCCCGAAAATCAGGGCCGGAATGGCGATCACAATGCTCAGTAGCAGCCATGACAGGGCAGCGTCATCCACGCCAGTCGCCACGGCCCAAGCCGCCACAATCAACGACCCGGCAGCGAGCGGAAGGACGGCCAACGACACCCATCGAGCCCACGCCATGGACACAGTGTAAATCCGTTGGGCGCTCAATGACTCCGTGCTGGCACGGGTTATTTCTCCAGCGGTAGCCACGATCCGCAATAGACCTCTACGGGCGCACGCTGGTGATTGTGGCGCACACCCTGTCACCACACTTTTGAGAGGTGAATGTCATGACGCGGTCAATGGAGTTCAAGCAGCAGCAGAGCATGGCCCAAGGCCCTCGGGACCTGCGCCGTTTCTGGCGGATTCTGACGGCCGTGGTGGTGACTGCCGGCCCGCTCAGCATCTGGTTGGTACGTGCCGTTATGCCGTACTGGACCACCGACTCCCCTGCAACAATTGTGGACAGCGCACTGGGAAGCCCCGGAACCATGAGCTTCATGGTGTGGTCGGGGCTGTTGGCGATGCCGGTGTTATTGGGCGGTGTTTTGGGAGCAGCGTATGTTGCCCGGCGCGGCGCCCCGATTCTGGCGATGGTGGGAGCTGTGCTCTGCTTTGTTGGCTGGTCCCAAGGCGGCGCAACCGTCAATGCCGACTACGTGGTAGTGCAGTTGGCGGAGAGTGGCTTCGCGCCATCGGAGATTGTGGCCATTGGTGACGCGCTTCAAGCTGGGGACGTTGCGGCGGTCAGCGGCATCATTTGGCTCGTGGGGCACATCGTGGGGATGATCATTATTGGCATCGCACTGGGCCGCGCGGGAATTGTGCACTGGTGGGTGGCCATCGCCTTGATGGTCTCCCAGCCCTTCCACCTCATTGCCGCCGTCATCATCCCGAGCCGGCTACTGGATCTGACTATGGGGTGGGGACTGACAGCGTTCGCCAGCTTCATGGTCAGTCTGGCAATCGTCCGTATGAGCAACGACGAATGGGACCTGCCTCCGCTCGCGCACCGGGTGAGCCACTGAGTCAGCTGTTCTCACCGATGTGGTGGCCGCCGTCGTTCTCTTTCAAGGACGACGGCGGCTCTTGCCTGTGTGTTACTCAGTCCGGGCTCACGGTGCTTGAGTTTATACAGGAGCCCCGGACTCCGGCAGGTTCCACCGAAATCTTACAAGGAGTGCTTGCAAGATTGGGCCAAGTTTTGGCAGATATTGTGGGGCAATCTAGACATCGACGAGTCCCGCCTACGTGAGCTGGAGACATCTAATGAGGCTCAGCCCCGCGCCTCCACACATGCGGCGCCATGGGCTCCAGCAGTCCCCGATAGAATGTGTGATCGGTACCCGAACGCCAGCCAAACGAAGGAAACCCGTGGCCAAGAAGTCTAAAGACCATGCAGCGCAGCAGGGCGTCATGTCCGTCGGTCAGCGGCGTGCAGTGCGGGCAGTGGATGCTGTGACACCTCCATTTGTTCACTGGTGCCAGGACACTCACGGGATGCCGGCCGAAGTTGCCATGGAGTATTTGAAGCCGGTCACTGCGCTGGTGGCTGCGTACTTTGATCTTGCGCCGTCGTCAGTGGCCACAGCGTTTGAGCCGGCCCCCTTCTCAAACGCCCTGGATGTGGTGTACGCCGCTTACGATGAGGCCAGCGCCGGATCTGAGGAAGCGATTACGTTCGTCTTTGAAGCCGTTCATCTCTACGTCGAGTTCCTAGAACTCCCCGGCATGTGGACTGGTGCGGAGGCGGACTACGACGCGGTTCATGACTTGTTCCATATGAGTGAGGAAGAGGCAATCACCCAGCTTGAGGCGCCTCAGCTGACCCCGGAGGCTGAGTTGGCGTCCTTTGAAGGCACCGAGTTGGTGCGCTACTTGGAGAATTTCCTTCATTGGCTGGGCAAGGGCAGGGACGTGACCTCCACGGGCATGCTGCGACTGAAGGAAATCGAAGGAGCCGCAGCAGCCATCGGCTTACGGGCCAAGGGAGGTAAGCCGCTTCCTTTCCAGCTCTGGGAAAAGCCCAGCCGTGACATGAATCAGCCCGATGCGCAGGTCTACACCGTCCGGTCCATGAATGACCTGGATGACCTCATGAAGTTCTGGGTGGCGTTGGAGGCGAGCCAGCTGATCGAGGTTGGTGCCACTAAAGTTCGGCCCACTGATTTCGCAATGGAGTTATTGGAGGAGGGCCATCCGGCGCGGCTTGGAATCCTGCGCGATTTTGTCAACAAGTTCCTGCAGATCTCTGTTCTTGGAGAGAGTCACTGGAGCCCGCTTTTCCAAGATGTCGCCTTGGTGCAAGCTGTTCTGCTGGTAGATGTCTGCCAGTCCGGGGGACTCACCATTGACTACATCCCGCGATTGGTGGACAACATCGGGCTGGAGATGGCGGATCCCATCAGCGAAATCATAAAGGGTCGGACGCGCGAGCTGGCCCGGCTGGGACTGCTCACCCTGGAACCGGTCATTCAGGTCCTGCCGCCCCTAGTGCCCTCAATCCCTTCGTTGCTGGCATACATTCGGGCGGGGCTCAGCGGGCCCGAGGAGGAAGAGTCGGCAGCCATCGATCGCACTGGCGGCCCGGCGCCGGAGGCGGGGCCGAACACCCGCCTCGTGCAGCTCAAGGTCATGCTCAAGGATTCCAAGCCGCCGGTGTGGCGTCGGCTGATTGTGCGCAGCGAAATGAATTTGGCGCAACTGCATCACATCATCCAGGCGGCCTTTGGCTGGATGAATTGCCACTTGCATGAGTTCCGCGTGGGCGGATATAACGGCACGGACTATGGCCCAGTGGGTCCCGAGTACGATTTTGGCGACCCCATGCCCACCGATGAAACCGGCGTGACGGTGGGTCAGATCTTGTCGAAGGAGAAAGACAAGATGGATTACACCTATGATTTCGGTGACAACTGGGGCCACGCCATTAGCGTGGAGAAGGTCTTGAAGTACGACGGCGGTCCCTCCGCGCGCTGCACCGGCGGCCGGGGTGCCGGGCCGGCTGAGGATAGCGGCGGTGTGTGGGGCTGGGAAAACATTGGTGTCATCATGGCTGATCCCACCCACCCGGAATATCAGGAATACCGCGGCTGGCTAGGTCTTGAAGACGGCGACGTGTTTGACCCGAAGAGCTTTGACGCGGATGCAGTGGATGAGATCTTGTCTGAAATGTACTGACTTCTCTGACGGCATGCACCTTCAAACCGTAAGTTATCTGCCGTTGTTGGACTGAAAGTCGCTGCTCCGTGCTTCCTCCACAGTGGATTTGGAGGAAGCGCGGAGTGCACGGACGTTATTTGGAACGCTGGAATTGTGGAATGAATCGTGCCCCGCGTTTTTCGGTCGGCGTGGTCTCTGGTTCGTGTTCCAATGACTCGCCCGGCCCAGACCATTTTCGATCAGATAGCTAAGTGCCCGTTGCGCGGGGTACTGCCAAAGCGGCCGTTCTCCATGGAGCTGATTTTTGACCGCGAAATCGACAGATGCTCGGAGAGCTCCTCCTGAGACATTCCAACAGCGATTCGTCGTCAGCGAAGAGGAGCGCCTAGCCGGGTAGGAGTTGAAGTGATCGTCATTCAGTCCCTCGGACCTAGGTGGGGGTTATGTACTCGATTTCAGGTACCTAAGCATCGTCTCTGGTTAATGTGCCCAAAACAGGTGCATTGGTAATGGCTGAGCTTAATGACACCATTTTCGGTACATTATTGCGAGCTGCGCTGAACCATTGCTTCGGGTGGGCGCGTAACCTCGATGGGGCTGCCCAGAGGTGGCGCATGAAGCTTGGGGAAGGGCCCAATCAGCGCCGTGGCAGGATCAGTCCCCGCGGAGTTTATCCATCTCGCGGCGGTCCTTCTTAGTGGGACGGCCGGTGCCGCGGTCACGCTGCGGCAGGCCCAGTGCTGGTAGGACTGGCCGCGGGGGAGTGTGGTCGGTGAAACAATGCGAGGCAGCTTCCGGGCCCACACGCTTATTGATGAGCTGGCGGACCTCAAGGATCCTGTCATAACCGGGCTGGCGGACACGGATAGTGTCCCCTGGGACCACTGTATGTGCGGCCTTGGCATTGGCGTCGTTGAGTTTCACATGGCCCGCGCGGCAGGCAGCGGTGGCCATGGACCGAGTCTTGTAGGCGCGAATAGACCACAGCCACGCATCAATGCGCACAGAGGCGGGTGCACTTTTTGGAATGCTCATAATAAATCCACTCTAGCGCCGGACGCCGAGTCTGACGGACCGCTGCCGAGGGAGAAAGTGGGTGAAGGCTCGATCGGACGATCTCTGCCCTGCCCGGCAAGAAGGGGACCAGATCCGG
>NZ_JBTNDB010000032.1:0-37021 GCF_054511175.1 Arthrobacter sp. Sr24
ACCTCACCGCCACCGAAACCCGCTACCCCTGCACCAACCTCATCCTCAAATACGCCATCAAAACCAAGGCCCCGGCTCTCATCAATTAAATCGTGATGTCAGGAGCCCTGGTCACAGCGCCGGTGCCTTCAACAGCCTTGCCCTCCTCGCCGCGACCTCGGCCGATGGCCTGTACCACCACTTAGCCGCGTTCTCCGGCATGCCATCACGGCAGGTTCCGGCATGGGGAGCGGAAGAGCGCGCACTGGCGGTTCTCACCGAGCTCGGGATGCAAGATGATCCCGAGCAGTTGCTCAGCGTCGACGCAAAACTGCTCGCGGAGGCGATGAGCAAGACAATATCGGCAGACCCTGGTGCTGCGCACGGTATTGATAGCGACGTTATCGCGATCGTCGACGACCGTACGCAGCCAGGGGGTGTCCTCGCAGACCACCCCATGCGGGTCCTCGAATCCGGACGGCATAAGGCCATCGATATTTTGTTCAGCAACACCACTGGCGAGACAGACTGGTGGGTCCTGTACAAGACCGACGACTTCGACCCCGGCAGCATCGAAAATCTCATCGAGGAATTCGCCACTCGGAACCGCATCCCGCGCAGCCGCGCCAGGAAGATTATCGCCACGTACGACGTCGATGGGCGCACCCCAGTGCAGGTCCGCGGGGCGTTGCTCACAGATTTCTCCTTCACCCTGCCCCAAGCCCGTGGCGCGCTGGCACACGCCGCAGCTGGCGGAAACGCACACCTGTTATCAGTGGGGCCGGTTGAAGGAGCGCCCGCAGTTCATGGCACAGAGATATACGGAATCGTGGGTCATGAACGTACGGGGATCAGCGAGGAGCAGATGGTACGTGACACCTTTGTCCGCGACGCCGTCCTCACCCTCGCCGAGGGGAGCCTCAACACCATGTGGGACGCGGCGACAGCTGAACCCACCACGAAAGGCATCGGCAACCCGCCCTACGACCCAACCACCCACGCAATCGAAGTCCTTCACACGTTCGAAGGTATTGAACGCCCCTAAATCGGATGCCGGCCAAAAGTATTTGATGATTACTCGCTAACCTCATTCTGGAAAGGGCCGGATCGCCGTCGAATTACCAAGGTGCAAAGCCCTACTCATCGAAGAGTAAGCAGGACCAAAGTACCCGGAATTCCCTTGTTACCAACTGCCTGAGCCATCAGTTCAAACCTTCAAACCGACGCTTGCGCACAGGGCCGGCGGCACAGAGTCTCTGCTGAACTCCGTAGTGACGTGAACTGGTTGATCGTAGCTTTCACCGCCTCCGTTTGGTGAGTCCAGATTCCGGGAGGGGTGAAATTTGCGAATATCTTCGATTGTCGGTCCACCCTCTGGGCGAGGCAATCCCCCCAGCTGAATTCTGATGAGGGTAAGGGTGAGGAAACTCTGTCGAAGTACCTGACGGGGGCCGTTTTTAGACTCAGAGTCCCACTGGCCTGCGGAGCATCTCCGTAGGCCGGGGCATTATTGTGCCCCGGGCTGGACGCGAACAGGCGGCCAAGAAAATCCCACCGCGTGAGTATGGGAGTGTGTCGTTGATCCTCAAAAACAGGGACCTTGAGGTACTTTTGGGCGAATTCACAGACAATGACGTGCCGCTGACAAACGGTAGTTTTCGGCTGAAAGGGGGAGTGACGTCTTGGGAGCCAGCGGCTCAGTTGGGGTGTAGTCGAACCATGATAGTTGGTTGGACCATTGCTCATGAAGCTCCTGCCAAGGGCTGGCTGAGGCACGGTAGAAATTTTTATGGGTTCGGGTTCCGGTGCGTGGCCCGGGTCCCGCCGACTCCGTGGTTGCGACGGATGCTCCCTTCGCGGACTGCGGCTTCAAGTGCGTGGAACTTCTTCTGGACGGTGGTCCGCCGTGCAGCCGGGGTCTCTGTCCATGAGATCTATCAGAAGTTCCCTTTATAGCCCGAGTCAGCTATTCAGGCAGCCTCGACTTCTGACAGAAAGACGATGCCCTTGTGCCGGTCCGGCTTGCAGCAATTGAAAAGCTGATGCATCGATGATCAGCCTCTCGGTGCGGCCGCTGGAGCGGGGACTTGGTGTGCACACCTGGTTCGATTTCGCCGTGGTCGTTCTGATTCGGGACAACAGTCTCAAGTAAGTGCTTACTCCACCAGTGCTGAGGGTTTGAGCATACGGAAAGCGTCGTCGAGTAGCTCCCCGTTGGTGGCAGCGCCGCCGCGGTGGACGAGTTCGGCGGAGGCAACATCAAGGCAAGTCATGGCGCACAAGGTGATTGCTCGCGCGCGATACTGTCTCTCTTCCTCGGCGCCTCCCAAGGCGTCGGCTACTAGGGGGAGCAGAATGCCCATCCAGGCCAAGTGTTTCTCAGTGTTTCGTGCGCGGAGGGATGGCGTGGAGATCATCACGCGCGTTGCGCGCAGAGCCCATTCAGGGTTCGAGTCGGTGATCTCGACAATTGTTTGGAATGCCGCTCGGAGGGCTTCCCAGATTGGCAGTGACTCCAATGCCTGAGCGAGACGCTGTCTAACTGGTTCGCCATAGACCATTGGGTCTCCCAGGACTACGTCTTCTTTGGTGGCGAAGTACCTAAAGAAGCTGCGCGGCGATATATCGACCGCAGCTGCGATCTGATCAACGGTGGTCTCATCGAACCCCTGCTCATCGAACATCACGAGAGCTACGTCTGCGATCTGCGCTCGGACGGCGTCTCGCGTGCGCTGTCTCAGCCCGCGCCGGGGCGTATTCATCTCATTCACCCTTCCAGCATACAGCGACTTAGTTGACAGTCACTGCCACAAGGCACATATACTGACAATATTGCAGGGACCAAGCAAGCGGCTGCTGCATAACGGGCAACATCTCCAGGTACCTGACGCGCAAACGAAACCTGCAGTTGTGATTGCACCGCCATGAAAGGAAGCTACTTTGCCAACCGCCTATCAGATTGACTTTTACTTCACCTACAAGGTGATTGATCAGGACCTTTTCGAGAAGTACCAGGCTGCGGTTCTACCCGCTACTGAAACACAAGAGCCGTATGTGCTCGAGTACACCCTGGCGCGGGGTGCAGACGGCACAATCCTGCAGCACGAGCGCTACGAGAACGAAGAAGCCATTTCCCGGCACCTTGCTCTGACCGCTGATGGTCAGAAGATGTGGGGCGAATCCACTGAACTTATCGACATCCGTTTTGTCGGTCCTCTGAGCGAAAAGTTCAGGACCGAGAACGCGCTGGGACCCATCGCCTCTTGGTGGGACCGCTACCAATCTGTCACCCGCTAATAGAAAGACACCATCATGCAAAAACGCACACTAGGCCAGCAGGGCCTGACCACTTCCGCGATCGGCTACGGCTCAATGGGGATCCACATGGCTTACGGCGCAGCCGACGCCGAGGGTGGAGCCTCCGCTATTCAGCGCGCCTACGACCTGGGCGTCACCTTCTTCGACACCGCCGAGCTATACGGGTGGGGCGAGAACGAGAAAGTCGTTGGCCGGGCCGTTAAGCCCTTCCGCGATGACGTCGTCATTGCCACAAAGTTCGGCTTCACGCACGACTACGGCTACGACAGCCGCCCCGAGCACATCCGCGAGGTGGTGGAGAATAGCCTGCGCTACCTCGGCACGGACCACATCGACGTCCTCTACCAACACCGCGTCGACCCGAACGTCCCCATTGAGGACGTTGCCGGGACCGTGAAGGAGCTCATCGACGCCGGCAAGGTCAAGTACTTCGGTCTCAGCGAAGCCGGCCCCGAGACGATGCGCCGGGCGCACGCCGTGCAGCCCGTCTCGGTGCTCCAGACCGAGTACTCCCTCTTCGAGCGTGAAGTCGAGGTGCTCTTCCCCGTCCTGAACGAACTGGGTATCGGCTTCGTTCCTTACTCGCCGCTCGGTCGCGGATTCCTCACCGGCACCGCAAAGCCAGCCGCCCAGTACGATGAGTCCGACATGCGCAGCTGGGATGCCCGTTGGCAGCCCGGCAACTTCGAGAAAAATCTCGAAGCCACGCGCCAACTGACCGAACTTGCCGCGTCCAAGGACGCCACCGTCGCGCAACTGGCTCTGGCCTGGTTGCTCGCCCAGGGTGAGAACATCGTCCCGATCCCCGGCACACGCAGCGCCAAACGCGTCGAAGAGAATATCGGAGCCGCTGAACTACGGCTCACTACTGACGACTTGGTCCGCATCAAGGAAATCCTCCCCACCGGAGGTTTCGGTGCGCGCTACGCCGAAGGTATGAACCCTAACTGGCAGTAAGTCTCAGTTGGAGGAGGGCGCGACGCGCAGACCCGCTCGCGCCCTCCACCTTCAACAGAACCTCCCGGGCCCGTCGTCTCTGGCATGGCGCTGCTTGACGAGGAGTGGCCCCTAGTCCAACCCCTCTGGTCCGATCCGGCCGCACAGAAGTTGTCATTGAAACAAGCGACATTTGACGGTGGTTGCTGGACCACAAAAGCGGGTGGGCAGCTGCAGTATTTTCAGCCCTACTGGTTAGTGGAGAATAGTCCTGACCATGGGGTAGTGCGTCTTCATTTGCCAGTCGACCAGTCTGGGAACGGGTTCTAAATCTCGGCAAACTAGCCCATGTGTGAGAGGGTCTGTGCCACCGGGATAAAGAGCTCGGCGGGGGAGTGGGTTGTATACCTGAGGGAACTGGCTGCGGTATGGATAGCAGATTGAGGTGGTGTCTCATGGCCATAAGCGTTGCTTGTCCCACGCGGTCTTGGAACGTACATAGCTGAGGCGTTGGTGATTACGATTCGGATCGCCCTGCCAAAATTCAACTGACTCAGGTACCACGGTCCAAACGGTCCACTGGGGAGAAAAAAGCCCGGGATCGAGCTCCATAGCGGTCTGGGCATGCCTGATCAGTTCATCGCGGTCGCTATCCGTTGAAAAGGGGGAACTCTGCGGAGCGGCCAAAACGTAAGCACGTGTTTGGGGGTGCCGTGCGAGGAAATCTGCCGCTGATTCTGCAGCGCTAGCTCGTTGTGCGACACCACGTACTCGGACCGCTCGGGCGAGCGGACTCCAGTAAAACGTTAGGGCGCAGTTCGGATTCGCCACTAATTGGCGGCCTTTGGTCGAATCGTCACCCGTGGCGATCTTGAAGCCGCAGTCGCCACTCACATCCTTGACAGTTATCACTCGGGCATCGGGCATGCCGTCAGCATCGACAGTCGAGAGCGTCGCTGCATACGCATCAGTCAAACCCGCATTTATCGCGTCCCGTCGCCAGTGCAGGAATAGCTCGTGCGGTACTTCCGGGGCTGAAGACCAAGCGAAATCTGTCTCCTGCCCGATAATTGACGGTACCGCTTGAGTCTCTTCACGACGTGTCTGCATCGTCCCATTCTCCACAAAGGCACACGATTCTGAAAGCATTGAGTGTCTGAAAGCCAAACTCTCTGCCACCATCGACTACTGAAGCTGCGCACGCCCAATACAGAATGTGCCGGCGGTGCGGGGTGCTGATCTACACAGGCAGTTTTGATAGGCTGTTCCTTCGTTTCGCTGCTCGGCAGTCGGGCATCGAGACTACTAAAACGGACAGTGCGGGCTGAGGAGTATAAATTGGCTGTTGTGATTGCTGGCTGTGGTGACCTTGGAACTGAAGTCGGGCTGCGGTTCGCTTCTCTGGGCCATCGGGTGATGGGAATTCGACGCTCAGCGGAGAAACTCCCATCAGAAATTATGGGACAGGCGATTGATCTGTCCACCGAGGCGCCGATCTTGCCGCCGGACACCACCATCGTGGTGATTGCAATGAGCCCTGATGAGCGCAGTGTGGATGGGTATCGAGCGGCATACGTCAACAGTGTTTTGCAGGTCGCCGCGGCCATCCACAACAATTGCGCGGCGCCACCGCGAGTGCTGTACGTGTCATCGACAGCGGTCTACGGCATTGACGATGGATCCTGGGTCGACGAGAAGACTCCGACCGAGCCCACTTCGCCGACTGCAATGGTGCTGTTGGAAGCAGAAGAAACGTTGCTGCGGCTGATTCCTCAGGCGACTGTCCTACGTCTTGGGGGCATCTATGGGCCGGGTCGGACTCGTGAGATTGATCGCGTGCGTCAGGGGGTTGCGGCCATCTCTTCTCAGCCCGAGTTCACCAGTCGGATCCATCGTGACGATGCCGCAGCAGCCATCGTGCACCTCATGACCATGCAGACTTGGCCGGAGACTGTCTATGTCGGCGTCGACGACGTCCCAGCCGATCGTCGAGAAGTCGTTGAATTTTTGGCACGCAGCCTTGACCTGCCAGCCCCAGAAGTTGCCAAAGAGGCCTCGCAGGAGCGAGGAGCCGGGGGCAAACGATGCCACAACAACCGGCTGCGGGAGACTGGATTTGAGTTTTCCTACCCCACCTACAGGGAAGGTTATGCGGCCGTACTTAAAGGTATCGGAGTTCGCCATGCCTAGACCCCCAATCTGACTTTGCTTGATTTACACGGAATTATTGTGGGCGCCGATCAGCGGGTGGTCTAGTCCATGGTTGGTTTTCATCCCGGAAAATTGTGGTTTGCACCGCGGTTTGCATAGAACGCCGAAAGATCGATCTACCAGCTGCCGTCCCCCAACCGGGCCGCGAAACTATCAACTCCAAAGCTGGAAACGTTGGGGCGCTCCTAGGATCGGCCAACGCCACGAATCCTTCAGGTCTTGCAGCACGTAAGTTTCGTTGCCAACGGCACTGCGAAGCAAACAGAAATGTGTGCTCAGGGTGAATGAACACCCGCCAGATCGGCAAGAAACCGGACTCAGTGAAGCCGAGAATTCATATGTTTTCGTCCTGCTCGTCGTGAAAAGTGGGAGTCCAATCGGCACGCGATCGTGGCGAAAAGAGGGGTGGCGTGCTTAATCCCCGAGCGCTTAGTCGTTCTAAAACGTGACTTGGCCGTTTTCGGACTTGAGTGCCTCTGACCTGCGGTGCGTATCCGCAGGTCAGAGCCGCTTTTATGATGCCCCGGGCGGGAACTGACCCCACGGCCAAGAGAATCTAGCCATCTGGATTTTGCATGGCGTAATTGCCTGCCAAAATTGCCGTATTTCCTGGGATTCTGCTCGATTTTGGGATCGTTGCATGTCAAGGATTGTGGTGACTTTTGGTTGAAGAGAATTGGGAGTAAGAGGTAAGTGGTTCGGATTTGGAAGTTTCTAGGAGGCTCGGGTGGAGTGCGAAGCGAGATGATAAGAGGCTTTGGTCGCCAAATACGTGGCAGTAGAGCCATCGTCCGTACTCCCAAACTCACTCCGAAGGGTGTGGGTCGCAGTGATTGTGTGTTCACTACGGATCTTTGCTCAGGACAGGAGAGCCAGGGGAGAATTCGCTGGTGGGACAGCGTCTTCTCGCCATCAGTTCACGGGTGCCATAGTGAAGATGATTCCCAGCCTTCTCGTGCCCCTGTTGCTCCAAGAGTCATCCCCCCTTTCCGAGGGAAACGACCGTAACGACGCAGCTAGCATGCGGGGGGCCGCACCAAGGGTTCATGAGGCCAAATACTGAATCCGGGTGAGCCTCGCGAAGGTTGTATCTTTCAGCAGTGCGATGAAATCCAGTGAGTCGCTGTGTCCTCGGGCGGGTAGCTTGGGGGCCAACGAGTTGTAGCGGTTGTAGAAGGGCCCGTGGTGTGCGCAGACGTTGCGTGCGATGTTGAAGGCGCGCAACCACGATTTCAGTTGTGCAGCCTTGAGCCCGAGATACTGGGCCACTTCTTTGCGGACGTTTAGGGGGCGAAGCTGAATAGGCAAGAGAGCCCGCCATAGTCGAGAACATCGGCAGCAACCCAGGCGGGGATGATGCTGTTGCGGCTATTCCGGTAGTGAATGGCGACCTCTGGCGTGAGTCCGCCACTTGGCGGTCAAGTTTCGCGAGCCATTTTGGATAGTCCTAGGAACGGTCGATCGATAGGAGTTCACGCTTGCGATGAATCAAGGGGTCAACAGCGCCTAGCGAATATCCCATCAGGGCGCGAACCTGGGCTATTGAACCGTCCCGGGTTTTGTGCCGTTTTCTATTGAGAGAATCGATAGCATGCCTAAGTGGTACACCCCTGAAGTCAAGAGCTGTGCCGTGTCCTACGTGATGGACCGGATGGATCGTTACAAGTCGGTCTATGCTGCGTGTGCCGATATGGCGCCGAAGCTCAATGTTGGTAAGGAATACCTGCGTCGCTGGGTCGTCCAAGCCCAGATTGATGTCGGCGACCGGACCGGGCCAACGAGCGAAGAACTCGCAGAGATCAAAGCGTTGAAGGCTAGGGTCAAGGGCCTTGAGGAAGCTAACGACATTTTGAAAGCGTCAGCGATTTTCTTCGCGAGGGAGCTGGACCCTCGCCGTCACTAATTACTGAGTTCGTCGATCAGCAACGCGAACGTGGGCATGCAGTCCAGCAGATCTGCCAGGCGCTGAATATTCAGGGCCTGAAGGTCTCTGCCCGCACGTATCGCAGCTGGAAAGCCGATGAGCCCGCACCGCGCGTCGTCACTGACGCGCTCATTCTCAATGACCTGCATGATTTGAAGAAACCTGATGAAAAGACCGGCCGATCGAAGCCTGAAGTGCTTTATGGTCGACGGAAAATGCGGGTCTGGTTGCAGCGTAACGGGTTTGGCGATATCTCCAAGCACACCGTTGACCGGTTGACGTGTGTGGCTGGAATGAAGGGCCTTGTGCGGGGACGCAGGACGACTACGACGATCCGTTCCAAGGACAAAATTCGGGCCAAGGACCTGTTGAACAGGAACTTCTTCACCGATGCCTGCGAACAAGGTTTGGGTCACGGACTTTACGTATGTTCCCTTTCGTGGCGGGTTCGCTTACGTGTCCTTCGTGATCGATTTGTTCTCCCGCAGAATCCTGTCTTGGGCATCCTCGACATCGCATGACACCGCGTTTGCGGAAGAGGCTCTCCAACTGGCTCTCTGGCAGCGCCGCAACGAACGACACCCTCATGTGAGGCCTGTGGTCGGCACCGTCCACCACAGCGACGCTGGCTCGGAATACACCTCTGCGAGGTACACACAAACACTGGCAATGGAGGGGCTGGTGCCCTCGATCGGAGCCTACGATAATGCCCTCCCGAAACGGTGATGGGCTTGTTCAAGAACGAGGTGTGGCCAAGGAATCACTGTTCAGAACCGGGCCCTAGATAGCTAAATCTGACGTGGTGGAAATCGTGGTGTACTGGGTTCATTAGTGCAACAATGAAAAACTACATTCGGCCCTGGGATATCGTGCTCCAGTGGAATTCGAGGAACTCTACTATGAGGAAATTAGCGGCTCGTTGCCCGATGAAGTCGCCAGAAAACTGGCGGCATAATTTCCGGGACGGTTCAGTTCAGGATAGGTCTCATGTCTAAGCGGTCTAAGTCTCAACTAGCTCGACGCAATCAGCGTCGCGCGTCACCCGGGGTGGCATATACCAAAGTTGTGAAGCGTGAGCCGTTGCGTTTACGCACGAAGGTTTTCTGGATTATTTCAGCAGCCATTTACGTGGTGTCAATACTGGTCCCCGCAATTATGGGTTTGGGGATGTGGATGTTGGTAGACATCATTTTGGTGCCGATCCTGGCTCTCATATCTTTCGCCGTGATACTGGGGGATCAGACGCCCGACGGCAGTATTCTCAGCGGAGGGGTTGACTCTTACAGCGGCGGAGGAGACTATTGACCAGCTTGACACCACCGGGCTTTCCGCGGTTCGTGGTGAATTCCATTGTTGTAATGGATGATTCACCGCTGTGCTAGCGGTGCTTCTGAGCACAATCCTTGTTGTGTAGTTGGCGCTATTGACGAAGCCTCGGCCGGTCCTTTAGATGGGTTTGATGCTGGCGGTGTGCACTTCTACTTTGCCCGTGGTCGCGCGAGCGTGTCAGATGGAGTGTGTAAGTGGCCTTACTGGCATTTGTCGAACGCTCCAACAGCAGCATCTTCTTGAAGACGGCCCGGACGATCTGAGGGTCTTTTTTGCTGAGCCGGTGAAGGTCGGCAATTGCGTCTTCAGTGAGGCGAACGACGCAGACGCGCTGCGGGTGTGGGCTCACGCTCGCCCGGCGGCGATATTGGAGGCAATCTCGGCCTCCAGCTCAGCACGGGTGAAGCCCAAGAATTCCATGGCCTGGTCCAGGTCGGTGCGGACGCCGCTGTCGGTGGCGAAACGAGCCATGACTAGAGCTGCGTCGCGCAGAGTGTCACGGTCCCGTCTTAGGCTGGCGATTTCCTCAGCGGATACAACCTCGGCGACGACTCGGCCATGTCGGGAAAGTGGCACGTCGTTTCCCGCTTCGGCCGAGGCAACAAGAGAGGACAAGCCGGCACGTGATGCTTCTGTGATGGTCCTGGTTGTCATACGGAAACTATGCAGATTTCTATGTAGCCTCTCAATCGGTCGCGTGCACCGCGATTGCCGTGAGGTCAACGTCGATCGGAAAAGATTTAGGCCCGCTTTCCGAGTAGGCCGTAGTGGTCAATGGATCACAACAGCTTTGATGTCCCGTGTGGGGAACGCTTTAGGTGGCCGGGTCCAATGCTCGTCGGAGGACCTCGGTTCTAATGCTGTGTGGCTAAAACCAGTTTCGCTGCCTTCGTTCCCTTAATCGTTCCAATAACGACCCCTATGAACATGATCATGCATGACGCGAGAAAAACTAGCCCTTGAGAGTCTTCACCTTGCACAAAAATGGCTGGAACCATGCTGACTATGGCTGCGTAAATCCCTACAAGAGTTGGCATCTTGGCTGCTTTGTGTCCGGCTATCCAAGTCTCCTCGCTGGTCATAATTGAGGGCGTACGGATACCCGCTATCCCATTGATGCCGATACGTCCGTCAGCGCAACGAACAATGACAAGGATCAGCAAAATATAACAAGCAAGAAGAATCAACGCAGCGAACATCATGCTTCTACTCTACGGAATAGGAATTCCAACAGAAGTCAATGGAATAGCAATGTCGTTGATCATGTGACACATTTTTGGGATCCCGTAAGCTGGTCCACCACCGTACTGTGTGCAGACAACTTCAGAGTTCTTTATAAACTACGTGTTTCCGCGATCGTCAAATTCGCGGTTACCCCCGCCCGACTTAATGCCCGATGAGCGTGCACTAACAGCAACGCCTTGGGGCATCAGAACTTCAGGGCAACGAGGCGTGCAGTAGACCGGCTGGCGGTAGCGGAGCCGAATACGTACTTCGAGCGCCCGAACGGCCCCGCAGTCGTCCGGGATGATACAGCCAATGCTTGACTTGGAGCAAAAAAGGGGCGCTAGTGCTTTTGAACGAGGGGAGCTGTGTCGCGAGAAAATTTTGCTGAATTGGGGGAGTAAAGGGGGAGTTGGGCCGATTTTGGTCTTAAACGTCTCTGACCTGCGGAAGGAAACCGCAGGTCAGAGGCCCTTTTGGTGCCCCGGACTGGAATCGAACCAGCGACCAAGAGAATCTCAAGATCTGGATGCTGAGGGGTGCCAGTGGCTATCAAAATTCGCGTATTTTCAGGAAACTTCTCCCTTATTGACACCAATGATATGTCAGCCATGGCCGTCGCTTTTGGTTGAATTAGATGGGTAAAAGATGAGTGGCACTTCTGAAGCCTTTGACGTTGTCGGAGTTTGACCGCGAAATCTGCGAATGCAGGTTCAGCAGCGATCCTCCTCGGGGCTTTGCAGATGCCTTCCTTGACTGTACAGCCTCAGAATGTCATCGTGGGTGCTTGCAAGTTTTTCCTCGTAACGGCTCACCCACCATTGATGGGCTGTCATTGTCCCTTGCGGCGTCTGAACGGGTGCCAAACAGCGGACCGTGTCCAAATGGGCGGCGTTCAAGTGCGCGAACGGATCCTGGGCGCCGATGCAGTGGGCCGTCCGTACACGCAGGGCGACTTCGGTCTGCTCCAACGCTTCCAATAGTAGGAGGCGGAGTTGCTGGTCAAACGTCCACAGCGCGTGGGCGTCATCGAACGTCGTTCCTGCTTTCAGCAGATCCGAGCGGACAACGGTCCCGTCCGCGTCAACGTGGTCAATTTCGCGGGACGGATACCAGTAGGCGGCCAATCGGTAGTAGCCCACATTCCGAAGGTCTCGCAGGGCAGCGTCGTGGCGGGGGACGAGCATCCCTCGCGAGAGGAGGATATCCAGCTGTTGCTCGTAGGTGCGATGCGGCTTCGGTTCCAAGTTGGCCCCTTTGAGTTAAAGTAAGCCAGCCCTTGCCGATGGCAGAGGGGCTGGAGCCCGCCCGATCGTGGATTCGCGCTCGACGAGCTGTGCTCCAAACATTCTTTGCTGTACTTCCCGGGTGCCGGGTCGTTCGATTTGTTCCAAGAGCAGCTGGCCGGCCGCCCTGCCCATCTCGTAGGCGGGTTGGCGGATTGTCGTCAGGGGCACGACGGCCTCGCGAGAGTATGGCACGTCGTCGTATCCAATTATTGCGATGTCCTCCGGAATCCTAAGACCGTTTCGCAGAAATACGGTCTGGGCGCCGACGGCCACCATGTCGTTGGCGGCGAAGATCGCGTCGGGTCGTTCTGATTCGGGCATTGACAGGATTTGCTCGGCCGCTTGGATGCCGTCCTGGACAGTGAGGTTCGTGACCGTCACTGTCATGACTGTCGTCTCCGTGCCGGATGCTTCCACTGCCAGCATCATGCCCTCCAGCCGGTCTGCGGATTGAACAACGTTATGTGGATTACCGAGGAAGGCAAGGCGGTGGCGGCCGATCTCCAAGAGGTGGGATCCCGCGAGCCTGCCGCCGCCGACATCATCAAAGGTCACAGCGGAGATGAGATCGGATGTCTCGGTCGGGCCGACTACCACGCATTCAATGCCGCGGCTTTGAAGTTGCTCTAAACGGTCTTTGACCCGGCCCTGGGGGATGATTACCAGACCTTGCACCCGGTGGGCCTCAAACATGTCCAGGTTGGCCATTTCGCGTTCGGGATCTCGGTTGCTGTTGCTAAAGAATAGTGACCACCCACAGTCCCGAACGGCGTCCTCCACCCCTCGGGATAGGTCGCTGAAATACGGGAGCCAGGCGTCAAGGAGGATCAGGGCTAAGGTCTTACTGGACCCCGCCCGCAGCTGGCGCGCTGATTCATTGGGGACGAATCCGAGCTCGGCTATTGCCGCCTCAACATTCTTGCGACTACGTTCGCCCAGGAGCTGGGGGCGATTGAGATAATTGGACACCGTGGACGCGGAAACTCCCGCCAATGCGGCAACGTCCTTGACGCTCGCGGCCATAAGGTCTCCTTCATGTAGCAATAGCTGTACTAGGCCAGCATAGGCCGAGAGTTGTTACGTTGCAACAATTCGCTCACCCGACCGGGATAGGCGGTGGATTTGCCTATGTGCAACGTTGCAAGTGATACTTGACACGTTGCAAATGATCTCCTAGTCTAGTTTTCATCCTCAAGTTGCAACGTTGCAGAATCCCTGTTGCACTCCAATGAATCTCAAAATTTTAGGTAGGAATCCGATGAATATTGGTTGCCACGGTCTAGTCTGGACCGGACGTTTCGATGCTGAAGGCATCCGCCATTCTGTCCGGAAGACTCAGGAAGCAGGGTTCGACCTGATTGAGTTCCCCCTGATGGACCCTTTTTCTTTTGATGTGGCGACAGCCAAGTCGGCTCTGGCTGAGCATGGTCTGGCCGTTTCGGCGTCGTTGGGTCTCTCGGAAGCGACAGATGTCAGCAGCGAAGATCCTGCGATCGTGAAGGCGGGGGAGGAGCTGTTGAACCGTGCAGTGGATATCGTTGCGGAGCTTGGCGGCACGGATTTTTGCGGTGTTATCTACAGCGCCATGAAGAAGTACATGGAGCCGGCAACGGAGCGGGGGCTGGATAACAGCAAGGCCGTCGTTGGGCGGATCGCTGACCGTGCCGCGGGTCTGGGTATCAACGTCTCGCTTGAGGTCGTGAATAGGTACGAGACCAATGTGCTCAACACCGGGCGGCAGGCACTTGGGTACCTCAACGATGTTAATCGAGGGAACCTCGGCATCCACTTGGATACGTACCACATGAACATTGAAGAGTCGGATATGTTCTCACCAGTCCTGGATACCGCTGAGGCTCTTCGCTATGTGCACATTGGCGAGAGCCACCGTGGCTACCTCGGCACCGGCAATGTTGACTTTGACAACTTCTTCAAGGCCCTGGGCCGTATCGGCTATGACGGCCCCGTCGTTTTCGAGTCCTTCTCTTCCGCCGTTGTGGCACCGGATTTGAGCCGCATGCTCGGGATCTGGCGCAACCTGTGGGCAGATAACGAGGAACTTGGCTCCCACGCGAATGCCTACATCCGCGACAAGCTGACGGCCATCAAAACCATCGAACTGCACTAAGACATCTAGATCCGGGCATTATGGGCCGCGGCGCCGCCGTTCCCACAACAAATACGTATCAAAGGAGATAACCATGCTGAAAAAGAGACTGCTTCAATCGGCTGCAGTACTGGCAATCGGAGTGTTGGCCATGACCGGCTGCACCAACAAGAACGCAACCAACAGCGGCAACGACGCCGGCAACTCAGGGACCACCACGATCGCTTTTGTGCCCAAGCTACAGGGCATTCCCTACTTTGAGGCGATGAACGCCGGCGGCAAGGAGGCGGCTGAAGACCTGGGTATTAACTGGCTCTACCAAGGCCCCACCACGGCAGATGCTGCCGCGCAGGCCGACATTGTCCGCTCCTTCATTCAGCAGAAGGTAGACACCCTGATTGTGGCCCCGAACGATCCGGACTCGATGGCCCCGCTGCTCAAGCAGGCACAGGAAGCCGGCATTAAGGTTGCCACCGCTGACACCGACGCGCCGAACTCGGTACGCCAGGTGTTCGTTAACCAGACCACTGAAGAAAACCATGGCAAGGCCCTCAGCGAGAGCCTGATGAACGCCATGGGCGGCAGCGGCGAATTCGCCATTGTCTCCTGTTCAGAGACCGCCGCGAACCTAAACGCCTACATTGACGTGATCAAGAAGGACGTTGCGGCCAACTACCCGCAGGGCGAGCTGGTTGACCTGGTCTATGCCGGTGAGGACCAGGCCAAGGCTGCGGCCATGGCGACGGACCTGATGAATGCCCACCCGAACTTGAAGGGCATTGTCGGACTGTGCTCCGCAGCAGCCCCGGGCGTCGCGCAGGCCGTGAAGGATGCCGGAAAGATCGGCCAGGTCTTCACCGTGGGTGGCGGCACCCCGATGGCGATGGCACCGTACCTGAAGGACGGCTCATCCAGCGCTTCAGTGTTGTGGGACGTGCAGAATCTGGGTTACCTGACCGCTTGGACGGGCAAGGAGCTGGCCGACGACAAGCAGCTGCAGCCTTCCTTCGACGTCGATGACAAGATCAAGGGCGTCACTTTCGACGCGGCGACCAAGATCGAGCTGCTCGGCCCGCCGCTGATCTTCACCAAAGACAACGTCGACCAGTTCAAATACTGACATGATCCGGGTGTTGCCGCGATGCGGCACCACCCGGCCTTCAGCCCTCGACCATATCCCGACCAAGGACAGTGCCAAGTGAGTGAACAATCAACCACGCCCCGCATCGCCATGCGCGGCATCTCCAAGAATTACGGAGGCGTACGAGCCATCCGGCAAGCGGAACTGACAGTTCAGCCGGGCAGCGTGCATGCTCTGGTCGGCGAAAATGGTGCCGGCAAGTCCACCCTGATCAAGATCCTCGCCGGTGCCGAACAGCCCGACACCGGCACCATCGAGTTCGACGGCAAAGCCGTATCAATCACGTCGACCACCGATGCCATCAAGCTCGGAGTCCAGACGGTCTATCAGGAACCACAGCTCTTCCCCGAGCTGAGCATCACCGAGAACATCTTTGTAGGGCGCGAAATCAAACGTGGGCCACGGGTCGACTGGGCTGCGCAGGCCGCCCAGATCCACGAGTTGCTGGACATGATCGGCCTGCCACACAAACTGGCGACCGCTCCGGTGGGTGACTTATCCATTGCACAGCAACAGCAGGTGTCCATCGCCAAGGCAGTTGCGGGGGATGCGAGCATCCTGATTCTCGATGAACCGTCGGCGATCCTGACAGACACTGAAATTAGCGTCTTATTCTCCATCGTGCGGCGGCTGACAGAGCGCGGTGTCGCCGTCATCTACATCACCCACCGACTTGATGAACTCTTCGAGATCGCCGACACCGTCACTGTCATGCGGGATGGGCAAACACTGGACACGTATGACATCCAGGATCTCACCGTGACCAAGATAGCTGAGCTCATGGTGGGTGGGATCGTCACCGAAAAGCGCGAAGAGCGTTCCTTTGACGATGTTGTCCCAACGCTTGAGTTGCACAACATCGACGTCGGACAGCTTCTGCGGGGCATCGACCTCCAAGTTCGTCCCGGTGAAATCCTGGGTCTCTACGGTCTGCTGGGGTCCGGTGTCGCCGAGATTGCCGAAGCCGTATACGGCATGAAGCAGCCCACTGGCGGCCACATGCTCTACCAGGGAAAACGCATGGTGAACAAGGGGCCGGCAGCGGCCAGGCGGCGGGGCATCACATTGGTGCCGGCCAATCGTTCGGCTCAGGGCGTTTTCTCCTTCCAAAGCATCCGGTTCAACATCTCCATTGGCGATCTGGCCAAACTCAGCCCGCTAAAAGGCTGGATCAACAGGCGCCGTGAACGCGAGATCGCCCTAGACCTGATCAAGCGACTGGGCGTCAAAACTCCCAATGAAAACCAGCCAATCAGCGCCATGTCTGGCGGAAACGCCCAGAAGGTAGTTATCGCCCGCCAGCTGCTGTCCACGCCGAAGCTTCTGATCTTGGCCGAACCCACTCAAGGGGTGGATGTTGGAGCCAAAGAAGAAATACACCGCCTGATCGGCCACCTTGCCGAATCCGGCACCGCCGTTCTTGTCGTCACCACCGACCTTGCCGAGGTGTTGCGGATTTCCGACCGGGTTCTCGTGGTCAGGGAAGGCAAAATCGCAGCCGAATTTGGCACGGACGCGACCCAGGTCGACATCCTTGCCGCAGCCTCCGGCGCCATCGCCACTAGGAATGAAACATGAGTACCAATCTGGAATCCCGCTCTCCGGCCACGGCCGGGACCCCCGCGCCGCGGAAAATACTGCCCAGCCTGGTCACCGGCCAGGAAGTAGTCCTTATCGGCATCATCGCCGTCCTTTGGATCCTGCTGGGGGTCCTGACCCCTGCCTTTTTGACTGCCGGTTCCATTCTGCCGCTACTGGTGGCAGTCGCCCCGATCGCCTTAATCGGGGTCGGGATGACGTTCATCATCATCACCGCGGGTATCGACGTCTCCGTGGCGGCCGCGATCATGGTCACCGCAGTCATCACCTCCCAGACCATGGTGGCCACAGGCATCCCACTGATCCCTGCCGTCCTGCTTTCCATCGGGGTGGGAGCGCTGCTCGGTTTGGTCAACGGCCTCCTTGTCGCCTACGGCAAGATTCACGCCATCATCATCACCTTCGGCACAGCAAACGTCTTCCAGTTCATCGGCCTGCGCTTCTTCGGGTCATCCACGGTCAACGGACTGCCCGACACTTTCGATGTCTTCGGACGTGGCGAAGCAGGCCGGACGCTGGGCATCCCGCACAGCTTCGCCATCACGATACTGGTGGTCGCCGTCGCCTGGTGGTACCTGCGACATGCCGCCAGCGGACGGCATCTCTTTGCCATCGGCGGTAACGAGAACGCCGCCCGCTTGGCGGGCATCAAGGTCAAACCACTGGTGCTGATGACCTACGTGCTCACCGGCGCCCTGGTCGGACTGGCAGCCTGCTTCTTCATCGGCCAGGGCACATCGACCCTTGAACAGTCCGTCGGCGCCGGCCGCGAACTATTGGTGATTGCCGCCGTCGTCATCGGTGGAACATCGATTCTGGGCGGCCGAGGCACCGTGCTTGGAACTCTCCTTGGCGCCATCCTTGTTCAGACGGTCACCTCAGGTGTCACCCAATTGGGTTGGCCCTCGCAGCTCTCAGACCTCTTCGTCGGAGTGGCCATTATTGCAGCAGTCGGAACGGATATTCTCCGTGAACGCTCCAGGAGGAAATCATGACCACCACAAAACTCAAAAACAATGAAGTCGGACACCGGAAGGAGAACCTCGGCTACAGGGCGGTGAGAATGCTGCTCACGCAGCGGATCGCCCTCCTGGGTTTGCTGATCGTGGTGGTCCTGGCGATCATGACATCACTGGACTTCGCCGGAGCGCTGAGCGGTTCCTACGACGCGGACTATCTGGCCGCGGCTTTGATCAGCGCCGTGCCCTTGGCCATGCTTGGCCTGGCCCAATTGATGGTCATCCTCTCCGGCCGTGGCGGCATCGATTTGTCTGTCGGTGCCATGGTGTCACTGTGTGGCATCGTTTTCGGCTATTCCTATGGGATTTGGGACCTGGGACTCGTCCCCGCCATCCTGATCACTGCAGTTGCTGGCGCGCTCTGCGGAGCGCTCAATGGCTTCCTGGTCGCCTACATGGGTTTCCCTCCGTTGATTGCGACACTGGCGACGTTCTATGCCTTGAAGTCACTAGCCCTGATCATCAGCGGACAAAAACCCATCAGCACGCTGCAGATCCAGGACTTCTTCTCGGCAGCTCAATCGGTGGAAATTCCGGTCATCGGCCACAGCCTGCCGGACGTCCCGTTGGGCATCTTCACCTTCCTGATACCTACCGCGCTGTTCGCCTGGGTGCTCCTGAACCGAACCACCTTCGGCCGGCGGCTGTACGCGCTGGGAACCAACGACGTCGCCGCAATCTGGGCCGGTGTCGACACCCGCGCCAACAGAATGCTGGCCTACGTGCTCTCGGGCCTGATTTCTGGTCTGGTTGCCATCGTCATCGTCGCCCAGTTTGCCTCCGCCCGACCCGACGCCGGCGTATCCGGCAACGGACTGGCCTTGCCGGCAATCACCATCGCCGTACTCGGCGGCGTAGCGATCACCGGCGGAATCGGCAGAGTGTCAGGGATCCTGCTCGCCACCCTGCTCATAGTCTGGCTCAACGCCGGCATCCTGCTGGCATTCGCAGGCAACGAAGGCACCCAGCTCCAGCTGCTGGCCCTTGGCCTGCTGCTCATTGGCGCCTCACTCCTGAACAACGTGACGCGCAAGAAGTTCGGCGTACTTCACTGACCGGCCGCCTTGCTCCGGATGCCCCCACCAAGGGGCATCCGGAGCAAGACAGCGCCACGGGAATCCTCCTGGCGCAGCGGCCGAGGAATCGTCGGCCCACCCTTAGTCCTTAGAACGAACTCCGCACAGACCCGTTGCTGGCGGACCATCATCCTGAAAGTATCCCGATGAATCCTTCTGTTGCGCCAGCTGTCTCTCCCGACGTGATAGTTGTCGGTGAAGCCCTTATCGACGTAGTCCACGCCCGAGGTACCGCCTCTGAGCATCCCGGCGGTTCACCCGCCAACGTGGCCTACGGCCTCGCACGCCTTGGTGTTTCAACCGGATTCCTCACCGCCATCGGTAACGACGCCCGCGGCCATGCCATTCACGCCCATCTGACAGGCGCTGGCGTTGAACTTCTCCCCGGTTCCCAGTCCATGCCCACCACATCAACAGCAACGGCAACACTGGCCGACGACGGGTCCGCCAGTTACACATTCGACCTCACCTGGGACTTGGCCTCCGCTACACCCACACACCAGCCAAAGATCCTCCACACCGGGTCAATCGCCAGCTTTCTCGCCCCCGGCTCCAGCAAGGTCAGATCCATCCTGCAACACTATGCCAGGACCAGCACCATCACCTATGATCCAAACATCCGGCCCGACCTGCTCGGCAGCCACCACGAAGCCCTAGCCATCTTCGAAGACCTCGTACCGCTGACTAATGTGGTCAAACTCAGCGATGAAGACGCCGCCTGGCTCTACCCGAACAAATCGCCTAAGGACGCTGGCCGACACATACTCAACCTGGGCACCGACTTGGTGGCAGTCACACTAGGAGCAGAAGGATCCCAGCTCCTGACCGCCGTAACGGACATCAACATCCCGGCGGCCCCGTCAATAGTGGCAGACACCATAGGCGCCGGGGATTCCTACATGGCAGCATTTATCTCCGGCCTCCTCACCAGAAACACCAACGGCTGGACAACCTCCGTTCTAGAACCAATAGGCAGAATGGCTGCCATGGCAGCCGCCATCACCGTCCGACGACCAGGGGCGAACCCTCCCACCACCGATGAACTGCAGGCCCACTTGGAACAACCAACAGCCTGCTAGTCCGTGCCTCATTCCGTGATGGCCGCCCTCCAAACGGCAACGGTCTGGGTGATCAGGAAGATCGAAGAAGGCGGTCCTGATGGCTTCATACGCGTGAGTTTTGTTCTGTTCCAAGTCGCTGAGTCCCGGAAGTACGGCGATCGAAGGCCCAAGTAGTGCTTGGACCTGCTCGTCGCTGTCCGGCCGATTTCAGGAAATTCAGAATCGCGGAATCTAGCCATTTTTTGTGACTGAACGGTGAAAATGATGACCATCAGGTGCTGAAAGAGATGACCAGAAACTCAGGAAAATTCTGTTGAATTAGATGAGTAAAAGATGACCGGGGCCATTTTTGCCTCTTAAAGGGGCTCTGACCTGTGGGGTATAACCGCAGGTCAGAGGCCCTTTTGGTGCCCCGGACTGGAATCGAACCAGCGACCAAGAGATTAGAAGGCTCCTGCTCTATCCGCTGAGCTACCGAGGCGTTGGCCCAACCAAGGGCCGCATCTAAATTATCAGGTTAATTCGCGAATCTCTTCCTCCACAGGCGTGGCAGGCGCCTAGAAGCCCACATTTGGGGATTTTACTCTGGTAGGCGCCCGACTAACGGCGTTGGCTAGATACCAAGCAACCAGTGCCGCAGCAGCGGCCTATTGAAAGGTAGTGAAATGGCCAACTACATCAGCCTTCGGGGATTTGTTTGCTCCGACATCACAATGAGCACGACGGAAGCCGGCCTAGTGATCGGAAAATTCCGGATGGGTTCCAACACTCGCCAGCAGGATCCCATCACACACCAGTGGGTTGACGGAAAGACGAACTGGTTTCATGTCACTGCTTTCAGGACGCTGGCCACAAATACCGTGATTAGCCTTCACAAGGGGAATCGGATCGTGGTGACGGGCAAGCTTAATGTGACTTCCTACCTTCGCAAAGATGGTACTCCTGGCACCGGCGTTGAAATTGAAGCCGACAGCATTGGTCTGGACCTCAACTTTGGAACTGTCACTTACCACCGGATGGCCTCCTCCACCCAAGCCAATGGTTCAACGAGTGGTGACGCCGTCGTCGGATCCGTGCAATCGGATCTCGAAGAGGGAGAGTTCCCTGGTGACGAGCCTGCCAACACAGAGAACCGCGCTGCCGGTGACGACGATGAGGACATGCGGGGTGACGAGAGTGATGATGATGACGACCTGAAGGCTGCGGAAGGTCTTCATGACGGCGAGGTTGCTGATCAGGAAACCGGTGAGATTCTCCAAGAATCAGTTCCCTTCTAGGCAGGTAGGCCAAAGTGTCAGGTGTACATGGCACAATGGCGGGGTGACTTTGGAAAAGATGACATATCGCCACCAGCCTGTACAACCCCATGGTGGCGTCCGGGCTGTAGGTCTAACGATTCTGCTGGCGGCTTCGATGGCTCTGAGCGGTTGTTCGCTATTGCCGGGTGCCACCCCCACACCAGCACCGGTTTCCACCGTCAGCAATGCCCCGGCAGAGACTGATGCGCAGGCACCTGAAAGTAAGCCGGTTGAAGCGGTATCTGCTGCAGACGCGATGTCGGGCAAACTGAAGTCCTCGCTAGGGAAACTAGCGTCCACCACAAAAGCGCCAAACCGTGAGCAAATGATGGCTGCAGTGCTTGAAGCCGGCGCCGACAAGGAAAATGTGGAGCTGTCCATTGACATCACACCCACTGGGCTGGCCGTGGATGCCATTGAATCAGCAACTCTCGTCGGAGAGGAATGCGTGATTGGGCAGGTTCGAGACGGCAATGTAGCCGTCACCATCCTTCCCGTTCTGGGTTCAGGACGTTGCTTTGTGGGGGACACGCACTAAGCGCCACTCCCGTAAAAGTTGCCACATTCTGCCGTGTTGCTCACTTAGGCCGTAGCGAATGTGAGTTATGCGCCTGTACCCACTAACCTTGAGGGTATGGCGGAATTTATTTATACGATGTCCAATGCCCGCAAGGCTGTTGGCGAAAAACTCATTCTTGACAACGTAAGTATGTCTTTCTACCCCGGCGCCAAAATTGGCGTTGTGGGTCCCAACGGTGCTGGTAAGTCCACCATTTTGAAAATTATGGCTGGCTTGGACACTCCCTCCAACGGTGAGGCTCGTTTGAGCCCTGGCTACACTGTGGGCATTTTGCTCCAGGAGCCGCCGCTGAACGAGGAAAAAACCGTTCTGGGCAACGTGCAAGAAGGCGTTGGCGAGATCTACTCCAAGATCCAGCGCTACAACGAGATCTCTGAGGAAATGGCCAGCCCCGACGCTGACTTTGACACCCTCCTTGAAGAGATGGGCAAACTGCAGGAAGCTATTGACGCTGCCGACGCCTGGGACATTGACTCCCAGCTCGAACAGGCCATGGATGCACTCCAGTGCCCACCGGGAGACTCCGATGTCACGCTGCTCTCCGGTGGTGAGCGTCGTCGCGTAGCTTTGTGCAAGCTCCTGCTGCAAAAGCCGGACCTGCTGCTTCTCGATGAGCCCACTAACCACTTGGACGCCGAGTCCGTGAACTGGCTCGAACAGCACCTCAAGAGCTACGCTGGCGCCGTACTTGCCGTGACCCACGATAGGTACTTCCTGGATCACGTGGCCGAATGGATTGCAGAAGTTGACCGCGGTCACCTGTACCCGTACGAAGGCAACTACTCCACATACCTGGAGAAGAAGCGCGCTCGACTTGAAATCCAGGGCAAGAAGGACGCCAAGCAGGCCAAGCGCCTCACCGAAGAACTCGAGTGGGTACGCTCCAACGCCAAGGGTCGCCAGACCAAGTCCAAGGCTCGTTTGGCTCGCTACGAGGAGATGGCCGCTGAGGCTGACCGCACCCGCAAGCTGGACTTCGAAGAGATTCAGATTCCGCCGGGCCCGCGCCTCGGTGGCATCGTGCTCGAAGCGGAAAACTTGAAGAAGGGCTTCGGCGATCGCATCTTGATCGACGGACTCTCCTTCACGCTTCCCCGCAACGGCATTGTTGGCGTCATCGGCCCGAACGGTGTTGGTAAGTCCACGCTCTTCAAGACCATTGTTGGTTTGGAAGAGCTCGACGGCGGCAACCTCAAGGTCGGCGATTCCGTCAAGATCTCCTACGCGGACCAGAGCCGTGGCGGAATCGACCCGGAGAAGACCCTGTGGGAAGTTGTTTCCGACGGTTTGGACTTCATGCAGGTGGGTCAGGTAGAAATGCCGTCCCGTGCCTATGTTGCTGCTTTTGGTTTCAAAGGCCCGGACCAGCAGAAAAAGGCTGGTGTGCTCTCCGGTGGTGAGCGTAACCGCCTGAACCTGGCATTGACCCTTAAGCAGGGTGGAAACCTGTTGCTTTTGGATGAGCCCACTAACGACCTTGACGTAGAAACCCTCAGCAGCCTGGAAAACGCGCTGCTGGAATTCCCCGGCTGCGCCGTGGTGGTCTCTCACGATCGCTGGTTCCTGGACCGCATTGCTACCCACATCCTCGCTTACGAAGGCACCAACGAGAACCCGGCCAACTGGCACTGGTTCGAGGGTAACTTCGATGCCTATGAGGAAAACAAGGTTGAGCGCTTGGGCGCCGATGCGGCACGTCCGCACCGCGTCACCCACCGCCGCCTAACGCGCGACTAGAAACTAGTAACAAGTAGAAATGGCCGGTCCCCACAGGGGCTGGCCATTTCTGTATCTTGATCAGTTAGTCGTGAGGTGTGCCCTCGGGAATGCGGATCATGCCTTCTTGGGCAACTGAGGCGACCAGAACGCCGTCGCGCGTGTAGAAACGGCCCAGGTTCAGACCGCGAGCCTCCGAGGCGCTGGGTGAATCAGCCACGTAGAGCAGCCAATCATCCACCTGTACCGGACGGTGCCACCACATGGCGTGATCCAGGCTGGCAACGCTGATACCCGGCGTGGCCCAGTTAATCCCATGACGTCGCAGCGAAGGTTCCAGTAGAACGTAATCGCTGGCATAGGCCAGGGCGGCGCGGTGGAGGTTTTGGTCCGCCGGCATGGCACCAAGTGTTTTTAGCCAGACCGCGGTGTGGGCCACATGCTCGCCCTGGACGTCAAAGTAAATATTGTGGCCAACATGGCGGATATCGAAGGGGCGTTCATTGGCCCAGGCGCGGGCCACGGGGTGGTCGATTCCACCCAGCAGTTGGGCCGACGTCGGAAGTATCTCTGGTGCCGGAATGCCTTCCGGCATCCCTTCTTGATGCTCAATTCCATGGTCGGGATGCTGGAAGGAGGCGATCATGGACAGGATCGGCACTCCGCCTTGGTAAGCGTGCGTGCGGCGGGCTGCAAAGGATCGGCCGTCGCGCAGGCGTTGCACGCCGAAGGTCAAGGCGGATGCGGCATCTCCCGGGCGCAGGAAGTAGCCGTGCATTGAGTGAACCAGTTGATTCTCTTCCACCGTGCGGGCCGCTGCCACAATGGACTGAGCCAAGACTTGGCCGCCAAAAAGCCTCGGCCTGGCTGCATTAGCATCGCCGAGCCCAACGAAAACGTCTTCGTCGGTCTGTGCCCCGCTGGCGTTGGAAAGATCCAACATTCGCAGGAGTGTTTCCATATTTTCGGAAGCTGTTGGTGTCACATTCATAAACGTGACTCTATGTGTCCAAGTGATGCTGCGACAAATGAGCAATCTCGGAAGAAACCGCTGAATTGGGCGCGGGCTTAGCTGTGATGTGGGGAACATCAATTGGTGACGCCAGCACGGCTTTGACATGATGAAGGTATGGCACCCGGTTTCCAGCTTTCTCAACAAATCCGCTTCGGCGACATTGATTCCTACAACCACGTGAACAATGTGGTGTATTTGCAGTATCTGGAGGATGCCAGGGTCCAATTGACGTATGCCCCATTGCCCGGCGGCGGCACCTTCCAAGACTTGATTGGCACCGAGCTATTCATCCTCGTGGGGCGCAATGAAATCGAATATCTGGCACCCATCAGCTTCCGCACCGACCCCGTCTACGTGAACATTTGGGTCACCAACGTGGGCGGCTCCAGCTTCGATTTCGGCTACACCGTCTCCGAGGCCGACACCTCCATCATTTACGCCCAAGCGGCAACATCGATGGTGCTGGTGTCCCGCGACACCGGGCGCCCCATCCGGCTGACCGATGATCAGCGCAGCGCCCTAGAAGCATGGCCTGGAGATCCCGTGGCGTTCAAGCGCAGCGCCGCCCGCCCCGTCCCGAAAACCACGGAAGGAAACCGCTGATGTCCACCGTCACCCACACCCAGGAATTTGATCTTGGCGACTCAAGCACGGTCGCGGATCTGCGCACCTTTGTGACGCGTGCCCGCAACGCGGACGACGGCGCCATCCGCCTCCAGGGGGCCGGTCACGTTCTCGCGGCGTATGTCTGTGTCATGCGGGGGAAGCTTTTGGGGGAGGGCACCCCCACTATTCTGGGGCTGCGCACCATGGCTCTGGGGACGCGCTCGGACGTTGATGTGACAGTGTCATTGTCCTCGGTGGCAGACAGGCTGGCCCGCATGGAGGACGGAGACGCGAAGCTGCCGGTCCCTCCCATGACGGTTCAGGAATCGTGGACAGGGATCAGCGCCCCGCGCAGCGCATGGGAAGAGATTGCCACCGTTTCTGCTGACGAGCTGATTGCCGTGGCGAAGGCCGGTGTGCAAGAAATTGGGCAGATCATTCCGGTAAACCCCGGAGCTTTGTTGGTAAATAATGTCCGCGCATCCGTCTGGGGACGGCCCATGGAGGGCGTTCCCGGCGAGATTCCAGGAGGCGCTGCCTTTGCAGCGTACGCGCTGGGCTTCGTGGCGCCGGGCGAAACCGGCACCATTTACAGCTCTCACCGGTGGCTGCGGATCAGCACGGCCCGCGGCCACATCTTGGTCAAGCCGGCGTCGCTGCTGTAGGCCTCGGGAGCTGAAAAATGGGTCCACCGGCCCAGATCTAAGTTCCAGCCTCAGGAGTGGTTACAAGCGCTGAGAACCGGCGTAGCGTTGTCATTGCACCCACTGAGGAGGGACGCAATGGAACTAAACCCATCACTGATTGTCGGATTGCCGGACTTGATGCACGCTGCACGAGCCGAGGCTGGTCGCGTCATGACAGAGCACAAAGGAGACTTTGTCGCCGAGCATCAAATTGTGTTGGCCAGGTTGAGCGCAGCAGAGGTCATCACCGATGAGGAAGTCGAAATGCTTCTTCTGATTTACAAGCTCGGCTACGAAGCGGGTGAGCCCAAGGGCGACCCCCAGCGAGCATATTTCGCCACCCGCGAGCTCTACAGCAAGATGTTAACGAGTAGGAAACCTAGCCCCGTGGCGCTTGTGGTTGCCTCGGCGGCGTTGGGATCATTTGAAGTCTCGGTAAACCCTGAGGGCTCAACGACTGTCAGCATCGCCCGCGTTAGCTACGGAAGCAGCATGGCCGGGATCGGTGCGGGACTAGGCACGCTTCTGGGCGGTGTTGCTGGCGGCGTCCTGGGCGGGGCCATCGGCGGACTCCTTGGTGGCATCGTGGACGACAAAAAGGATAAGGGCAAAACCTAACCCCGGAAGAGAAGAATCCGAACGTACGGCAAATTGGCCCTGGCGCAGTGCCACCCTGTCAGCTTGCCGTACTTCTAATTCATGAACGGATCAGTCGTTTCCCGCTACAGCGCCTGCGATGGATCCGAGGGCGCATTGACCAGCGAATGCGCTGCCCGCTCCATATAATCCCACAAGGTGGCCTCGTGCATGGGGGAGAGCTCAGCTGCGTCGACTCCCTTGCGCATGGCGGCGAGCCAGCGGTCGCGCGCTTCAGGGGTGACCGCAAACGGCACATGGCGCATGCGCAGACGTGGGTGGCCGCGCTCCTCCAAGTACGTGCGCGGCCCGCCCCAGTACTGTTCTATAAACATCAACATGCGGTGCTCGGCCGGGCCCAGATCTTCCTCGTGGTACATGGCACGCAGCAGGGGGTCGGCGGCGATGCCTTGGTAGAAGACGTGAATGATCTTCTTGAACGTCTCGTGCCCTCCTACCTGCCCGTAAAAGGTGTCCGAATAATCCACCGGTGCATCCGGTGCAGGCCCTGTTGGTTCGGGCCCTGAGGTGGAAGGTTGAGGACGGCCCAGGGTGGTGGGAATAGGCAACATCGTGGCCAGCGGCGCACCGAACCGGGACGGAATTGGAGTGCCCTCCGTAGCGCCCTCTTCGGCGGCGTCGTTGGTAGCCGGCCCGTTGGCTGGGGTGGGGGTGTACTCGGAACTCATGGTCGCTTCAGTTCTTTCTTCGGGTGCTTATTCGGTGGATTCGTTGGCGCTAGAAGCGGCGGGCGCGGTGCCTGAGGAGGGGGAGCCGCTGGGGCTATTAATGATCGACGCCGGTGAGTTTCCTTGCGCCGGAGCCGCGCCTGCCGCAGTGCTCGGGGACGCGCCGTCGTGAGTTTCAGAGACGGGGGCGGTGTAGCTGCCCTTGGAACGGTTGCCTAGGCGCAGAATCTCGCCGTTGCGCAGGTACCAGAGCGTGCCGTCTTCGCCCAGGACACGGGTGATGCGCAGGCTGACATATTCCACTGTGCCGATGACTTCGCTGGTTTGGATGACGTCACCAATGCCGTATTGGTCTTCTATGGCGATGAAAATCCCGGCCAGGAAATCACGGATGAGTTGCTGGCAGCCGAAACCAATCGCGATACCGACCACGCCGACGCTGGCCAGCAGGGGTGCAATATCGATTTCGAAGGCGATCAGCACGTAGAAGCTGGTTACGACGGCAACCACAATGGTCAGGACCGAGTTCAACAGGGTGCCGATGGTGCGCGCCCGCTGCACGCGGCGCTCATTTTCCAAGGCGCGGATGACGGGATCAATATTGCGTAGCATGGGGGCCGCCCAGCGCAAGGTGCGGTGTTCCAGCGGGGCAAGGTTAGTCCTGGCGCGTTTGACCACGAGCCGGATGAAATAGTGCAGCACCAACCACACCACGAGGCCAACGAGGATGGTGATGCCAGCCAAGACAAGGTGGTCGAGGAAGGTGCTGTTGGTGTCACCCAAGAAATTAATCGCTTGCACTCGTGGTCTACCTTGTGTCCGTTCAGGGTTGTCAATGGATCCTGTTATCAACCCTAACGCGGACACGGCAGGTTTTTAGTCCCGGGTGTGTTCAGTCCTGGGTGGGGGCCAGCAACCCCGGTTCGTGATGCACCGGAAAATTCAGACTGCGGGCTATGAAGCACTGGGAAGCTGCTTCGGCATGCAGGGACAAGGCCAGCTCTTCGGTGGCGGGGTCGGCCACGTAAACCTTGGGGTGCAGCGTGGCCGATTCAAACTGTCCACTGCCGTCAGGGTTCAAGATGAGTGTTCCGGTAGCAGTGTCCTCGTACTTGGTGACCACCACACCATGTTTGACGGCCACATGCAGATACGACAACATGTGGCACTGCGCTAGGGCCGTCAACAGCAGCAGCTCTGGATTCCACCGGTCCCGGTCGCCGTGAAAGGTCTTATCTGCCGAACCGAGCAGCACCGGCACGCCAACGGCCGTGACGCTGTGGTCGCGGCCGTAAGCCTTGTAAGCGGATGTCCCGGATCCCCGGTTCCCGGTCCAATTGACGTTGATCTCGTAGTGATGCTGATTCAGTGTCATGAGGCTAAGCGTAGCGTCCTAGGGGCCCCCGAACGTGGGCCCACGCCCGCGAGGGGCCCGCCGCGAGCTGGCGAGTGGTGGGAGCGGGTGGGGACTTGCGAGTTTAGGGGATGACGCGAAGCGGTAGCGGCTGTTTGAGCCGCTACGCTTGCCCTCGTAGGAGTACGCTTTTTAGCGGTACATTCGCAAGAACGGGCTGAGTGCTACAGCGTAGCCGTTCTGGTACCCGATGGCATTCGGGTGGAATGCGTAGGGGTTAGGTCCTCCCGGAAAGTTCAGCCAAGACGACGCTGAAGGAACACCATGGCCGTTGAACACATAAGCCACGGGGACAAACGCGGTCCGGTTCGAGAGGGCGCTGATGGCTAGGGTGCCGTTGAGTAGGTCGGTGGCCGAGTTGAGCGTTTTTGCTCCACTGATTTGCGTGGGCGTGTAGCCCAAAGCGGCCATATTTTGCGGTTCAAAGAGCCGTGGGTAGCCCACATAGAGAACCTTGGCGCCCGGAGCCTTGGCCTTGATTGCCTTCAGCATGGAGGAGACGGATCTGGGTAGGTTTCGCATGAGACTCACCGAGTTGGCCACGGCTGCTTTACAGATCTCTACGGTGGAGGTGGGCGCCAAGCAAGCTCCGATGGCGGTGGTCCAACCAACGTCGTTGCCGCCGGCTGTCAGTGTGATCAATGTGGTGGCAGATGAAAGCTGGGAGACTCCCAGAGTCCCAACCTGCGCTGTGGTGAACCCGGCGCACGCCAAGTTGTTCACCTGGGTGCCCATCGTTGCAGCTACCACGTTGCCGTAACCGTTGGTGCTTTGGCCGCAGTAACCCTCTTCGCCTCCGCCGGATCCGGCGGAGTAGGAATCGCCCATCACGGTGTAGCTGAGAGTGGTTGGGGCGGAGTAAGTTTTGGCCACAGCCGGTGCTCCGGCAAAGCCAGCAATCATCCCGATGGACAGAAGCGCAGCAGCGCCTGTGCGGGCAGCAATTCCCTTAAGCTTATGTATTCCCATGCCCTGAAGATACTCCGCTAAACCGTGTAGGCATAGACTTGTTGTGACGTGCATTTCCTAGACGGCGCCTGCGTGCCGGCTGGAATTTTTATTGGCAAAAACGGGTGCGTCTGCAGCTTTTTTGAAGCTGCAGACGCACCCGAAAAAGCGTTTAGATATCGGCGGACTGGGCCTTCAACGCTCGCACTACGGTGTCCCGGCTTTCCACCAGCAGACGGCGCAGCGCCGGAACATCCGGGCTGAGCGCGTCAAGGAAACTATCCGTGGCATCCAGCGTCGACTGCGACACCAGCTGCACGGGGTACAGGCCGGTAATCATGGTCGATGCCGTTTCATAGGAGGAGGCCTCCCACAGCTCCTGGATCGCACCGAAATACTTAGCCACATAGGGCTCAAGCACGGCGGTGTCCCACACCTTCGTGAACCCGTCGATCGCCGCGCGCTGGACAGCATTGGCACCCTCACCGCGGACGACGACGGACTCCCACGTCTCAGCCTTCCCAACAGCAGTGGGGATGGCTGCGTGGGCGGTGGCTGCCGCAAGCTGACCATTTTGGGTATTGTCCAGAGCCAGTGCCGCGTCAATGACAGAGGCGTCGGCACGGCCCCCGGCAGCTAGGGAGATCAGGAGCTCCCAACGCATATCGGTATCCAGCGCTAACTCATCCAACTGCGTGTCGCCATTCAGCAACGCTTGCACGGTATCCAGCTGAGCCGGCGACTGAGCGTGGCTCGCAAAAGCCTTCACGAACTGCAACTGTGCATCCGAACCGGCCTGCGCGCTCTGCGCCAATTCCCACAGCGAATCGCCAGCGGCAATAGCAGTGGCTTTCTGGTGCTCGGGGGCAACATAGAAACTCAAGGCCGTGGCCAGCTGGCGCAGCAGCACCATGATGACGGTTGAATCAGTCTCGGAACCAATCGTGGCCAGCACGAAGTCCACGTAATCACGGGCGGGAGTTTCGCCATCACGCGCGGCATCCCACACTGAAGCTGACACCAGTGTGCGCGGCAATGATTCCTTGAAGTCCTGCACGTGCGCCTTAGCCGTGGCCAAGGACTGCTCATCGAGACGGATCTTTGCGTACGCCAAATCATCGTCGTTGAGCAGAATCAACGCAGGGCGCTTCATCCCGACAAGTTCCGGCACGGCGGTGGAAGCCCCATCAATATCCAACTCCACGCGGTGGGTGCGGACCAGCTTGCCAGCATCCTCGCCCGAAGTAGCCAGATCATAGAAGCCGATCGCAGCACGGTGCGGGCGCAACGTTGGGTGCTGGGCCACAGCGGACTGGGCGATCGAGAACGAGGTGATGACGCCGTCGTCCGCTACCTCAAGGACGGGCTTGAAGGTGTTCACACCGGCCGTCTCCAGCCACTTTTCGGTCCATGAGGACAGGTCGCGGCCACTGGCAGCTTCCAACTCCACCATCAGATCGGGCAATTCAGTGTTACCCCAGGCGTGTTTGGCGAAGTAGGCGCGCACCCCTGACATGAACTCCTCTTGGCCCACCCAGGCCACCAGCTGGCGCAGAACGGAGGCACCCTTGGCGTAGGTGATGCCGTCAAAGTTCACCAGCACATCCTCAAGATCGTTGATCTCAGCCTTGATGGGGTGCGTGGAGGAAAGCTGATCTTGCCGATACGCCCAGCTTTTCTCCAGCGAGGAGAACGTGGTCCAGGCATCTACGTACTGGGTGTTTTCGGCGGCGGCCAGAGTGGACATGAACTCGGCAAAGGACTCATTGAGCCACAGGTCATTCCACCAGCGCATGGTGACCAGATCGCCGAACCACATGTGTGCCAGCTCGTGCAAAATGGTGATGGCGCGGCGTTCCACCATGGCGTCGGTGACCTTGGAACGGAACACATAGCTCTCTAGGAACGTCACAGCTCCCGCGTTTTCCATGGCGCCGGCGTTGAACTCAGGCACGAACAGCTGATCGTACTTGGGGAACGGGTACGGCACGCCGAACTGCTTCTCGAAGAACTCGAAGCCCTGACGGGTGAGCTCAAAGACGTTCTCGGCGTCCATAAATTCCATGAGCGATTTCCGTGCGAATACGCCCAGCGGGACAGTGCGGCCATCGGAGCTGGTGAGCTCGGAGCGCACGCACTCATACGGTCCGGCGATCAGGGCGGTGATGTAGCTGGACATCTTCAGCGTCGGCTCGAAATGCCAGACGGACTTGCCTTCGCCAGCAGCTTCCGGTGCCGGGGTGGGGGAGTTGGAGATGACGTCCCAGTGCGCCGGGGCGGTGATGTGGAAGGTGAATTCAGCTTTCTGATCGGGCTGCTCAAACACGGCAAACATGCGGCGCGAATCCGGCACTTCAAACTGGCTATAGAGGTACACCTCCCCGTCCACCGGATCCACAAAACGGTGCAGGCCCTCCCCGGTGTTCATGAACAGTGCCTCTGCTTTGACGGTCAGTTCATTCTCGGCGGCGAGGTTCGGCAGCTGGATGCGGACGCCGTCGGACACCTCGGCGGGGTCCAGCTCGACGCCGTTCAGCGTCACCTGGTGCACGGCGGCTGTCACCGCATCAATGAACGACGACGATCCCTCCTTCGCGCTGAACCGCACCGTAGTGGTGGAGGCGAAGGTGGATTCGGAGGTGGTCAGATCAAGGTCTATGTCGTAGCTTTTGACGCTCAGGGTGGCTGTGCGCTCAATAGCTTCGGCGCGAGTGAGGTTCATACCAGGCAAGGTAATGCCTTCCGTTCAGGTTCTCGTGGATGGTGGGGTAATGAATCCGGCGTGGACAGCAGTGGTTGGTCCGGAGGATGGTGATGATTCTTCCACGTTACGCCTCCTCAGTGCGTCAGCTCGTGAAGTTGTCTTCCTCGGGTGCTGTGGGGCAGGGTTGATGGCACATGGATCCACCGGCGGGTCTCAAGGAATTTAGTCAGTCTTTAGCACTAAGAGGGGTTTTACGTGGGGGAGAAAGTGCGCAGTGTCGAGGCGGAAAAGGCCTACAATCGGCGGTGGTTGCTAGGGCTGATAGTGGGCTTGTTGGTAGTGAGCGGCCTCGGATCTCTCTGGATGTTCACCGTGGCGGACAGGCTGCCTGCAGAGCTTGCCATCCACTGGAACGCTAAGAACGAGGTGGATGACTGGACCTCGTTGTGGGGCATTGCGATCACCACGGTCCTGACCACAGTTGGTGTTGGCGGAATTATCGCTGTGCTGGCTGTTCTCGCGCGCGGCCAAAACCTCCTGCTGGCCCGCATCGGTGCAGGCATAGGCGTGGGTTTTGGCGTTGGTCTAGCGGCCCTGATGGTGGCTATTGTCGCGGGGCACATTGACCTCGTGGACACTTCACAGGCCGAAGTTTACGGGCCCGTCATGGCCGCTGGATTAGGGCTGGCACTGGTGTTGGGTTCACTCGTGATGTGGCAGTACAAGCCGGGCGAGGTTGACCGCACTCCCAGTGCTGAGGTGCTGGCTGTCAATACCTTGGCTACCGCAGAAGGTTCCGCAGTTGCCCTGGCTGGTGCGGAGCAGGCCCAGCGGGGCGAAACCCTGCGGGTCAAGGTTTCTATGAGCAAGTGGGCCTGGCTTTTGAGCGTGGGCCTTGGCGCCATAGTGGCCGTGAGTACCTATTTCATCTTCCCCGTTCTGGCCCTTCTGGGTGTGGTGGTCGGAGCGATCACCTGGGCGTTCTGCCAAGGAACCGTGGTCATCGGCCCCGATGGTGTCAAAGTTCTGGCATCAGGTTTCTGGAAGCTGATGCCGCTGGAGTGGAAAGAAATCCGTTCAGCTGCGGTGGAAGACATCAAAGCACTGGACTACGGCGGATGGGGCTACCGAATGAGTGGTGGGAGCATAGGTTTCATTATGAGCAGCGGCCCCGCCCTGGTCATGGAGTGTGGATTCCACCAAAAATATGTCATCTCCATGCCCGATCCCCAGACAGCCGGCGAGGCAGTTGCCTTGGTCAACGCTTATGTTCACAGCGGGAAAGTGAAAAACTAAGATCATGACTTCCGATGGCAGTGACGAGCTCACGCACGAGCGGCATATCGACGCCCGTGCGCTGCGTTTCGCCCTGATCTTCCCGTTACTACTGGCGATAGGGCTTATTGCTGGTGGGCTCATGTTGGCTGCCAGACTCCCCGGCGGCGCCGTCCTACCGTGGGGTGGCGACCCGGTCTCCATTCCCGTCTTCCTTGCCATGGGTACCGCAACCATTCTGGTGGTGGGGGCGGGCCTTGGCAGTTTTGGGGCACGCACCACGCTGCCACGCACGCTGCGCCGCGTCTTGCTCGGCGTTGCGATGGCCTGTCAGCTGGCTGCCTGCACACTCTTCGCCGCGGCACTTCTTGGCCAAGCTGGTGACGGTGCCCTGCCCGCCGTTCGAGTTGACGGCTACGTGATGCTTATGGGGAGTGGCCTGGCGGCCGCGATGGGCGTGGTTCTGGCACTGACGTTCAAGCCCGATGAGCAATGGACATCGGTAGATGATCAGGCCCTCGCCGCCCTGCTCACAGCTGAAGAAGATCCTCAGGCGGCTCAAGATCGGATGGCCTATTTTCTGCATCCGCGCAGCTCCGTCATCATCATGATTTTGCTGGTGGCTCTTCTGCCCGGAATATTTCTGGCGCTCATCTCGCCATGGATTCTGCTCGCCCTCGCGGCGGCGGCGCTGGCCACCATTGCGATGCTGTGCGCCACCGTGGAAGTTGACCGGGAGCGGCTCATGGTGAAGATTCTTGGTTTTATTCCCGTTTTGGTGGCGCCTTGCCACAGCGTGGACGCGGCGGTGTCCCTCGACATTGTGGCGGGAGATTACGGCGGCTGGGGCCTGCGCAAGCACAGCGGATCCGCCACCTATTTGATCCGCTCAGGTGCCGCCGTCGTCCTTCGAATGAACGACGGCGGGAAGGTTGTGGTGGGTGCCCCTCACCTCGATGCCGCTGATGAGCTCTCGGAGATCCTCAACCGCCGGGCGGGGAAAACGCCGCAGCAGCGTTGAGGTCGCTGGGTCGGCTAGCTCGGCTTGGAACCGCGGCAAGAACGGCGGCAAGAAAACGGCGTGGCTGTAGGTAGGCTTGACGGAGCACAATCACCTCGAACCTAAGGAATCCTCATGCGCGTTCACATCGCAACCGACCACGCCGGCATGGAGCTCAGCGCCCACCTCATCACCGCCTTGGCCGCCAAGGGCTACGACATGGTTGACCATGGACCGCAGACGTACGACGCCCAGGATGACTACCCCTCCTTCTGCATCAACGCAGCCCTTGCCGTGGTAGCGGACCAGGCAGCAGGCGTTGATGCGCTGGGCATCGTGCTGGGTGGCTCGGGAAATGGCGAGCAGATCGCGGCTAACAAGGTCAAGGGCGTGCGTGCAGCCTTGGCCTGGAACCTGTCCACCGCACAGCTGGCGCGTGAGCACAACGACGCCAATGTGGTGGCAGTTGGCGGCCGCCAGCACAGCGTTGAAGAGGCCACGGAAATCATTGAAGCATTCCTGGCCGAGTCCTTCAGCGGCGACGAACGCCACGTGCGCCGTATCGGCAAGATCGCCACGTATGAAACCACCAACGAGATCATCGACTAAAGCGTCGAGTCATCAGTTGGTGTTTGGTGTGAGTAGAAGCAATGCCTGAGGGCCATTCCGTTCACCGCTTGGCGCAGCAATTCAACGACGTCTTTGGCGGTGCTGCTCTGACTGTTTCCAGTCCTCAGGGAAAGTTTGTTGCAGGAGCGTTGCTCGTTAATGGCCAAGTGTTGGAGCGGGCCGAGGCGCACGGTAAGCAAATGTTCCTGTACTTTTCTGCCGATCTAGTGATGCGCGTACATCTGGGGCTGTACGGGGCGTGGGACTTTGGCGGCGACTTCACATTTACTGGTGCCTCCAGTATTGGCGCACCGCGGCGGATCGGTGAGCGGGAAATAGCGGCCGGTGGTGGGACTGAAGATTGGGCCCACGCGTCCGAGGGGCCCGCGGCGAGCTTGCGAGCCGGGGGAGGACGTGGGGAATACTATGGTCCGCCAGAGCCCAAAGGTGCCGTGCGAGTACGCCTGGTCTCCGATCACGGCTGGGCTGATCTTCGCGGGCCTATGGCCTGCGAGGTCATCACCCCGGCTGAGTCGGACGCTGTTCGCCGTCGGCTTGGGCCTGACCCGTTGAATAAAGTGCCGGGTGACGCGCAGGAGTTTATGCGCCGGATCCGGAAGAGTTCCACCGCCATTGCCTTGCAGTTGATGAAACAGGAAGTGCTGGCAGGGGTGGGGAACGTCTATCGGGCCGAAGTGCTGTTTCGGCTAGGCCTTGATCCGATGTTGCCCGGGAAGAGTCTTGGGGCCGATGAGGCACAGGCGGTGTGGGACGATATTGCCCGCATCATGGCAGATGGAGTCCGTGATGGACGCATCATCACCACCGAACTCAGTGACCGAGCATCCGGTGTGGGTTTGGACGTCGGTCACGCGCTGGAAGAACGCGGCGTGCCCGCAGATCTCCGCGCCATCACTAACAAACACGTCCCAGTGGAGGACGCCCACTATGTGTACAAACGCGAAGGGCGGCCCTGCCGGCATTGCGGGACCGCCATTGCTGTGAAGGAGCTCGGGGGCCGGAAGCTGTACTGGTGCCCAAACTGTCAAAAGGGTTAGCCGGTGAACAGCGCCGCGGCTTTTTTGAGCTTGTGGCGGCTCGATTTGCAGGACCGGCAAAGTGGTTGATAGGGTTACGGAGTTGTTCCGGCGAAAGCCCACAATAGCCTCAGAATATGGGGGCGTAGCTTAATGGTAAAGCCTCAGTTTTCCAAACTGATGACGCGGGTTCGATTCCCGTCGCCCCCTCCATATAGAAGATTCCCCGGTCAGTCGACCGGGGAATCTTTGCATTTAGCGTCCCTAGATGCTTCCGGGCATGTTTGAGTGTCTATTGAAGTGTCTATGGGAAGCGATTCAGGCTTTAGTGGCCTCTTCGAGTCCTCAGATTTGGCCCCCAGGAAGCGATTTTAGTGGCCATATCTGAGGTCTCGCGGCTAGAAGGCTAGGCGGCAGGGGCGGCAGGGGCTAGCGGCCAAAATGTGAAGACAGCCCGGCCTAGCTGCTCATTCCTGCGTCCACATGAGTTCATCCGACTCTTCTATGTCTGTCAAGCCGCATTTTGAAGGGTTCTATTTTTCGCTGATGCGGTGAGGATGCGGAAGACTTTTCGGGCGAGGTAGCGTTTGATGCA
>NZ_JBTNDB010000033.1:0-36343 GCF_054511175.1 Arthrobacter sp. Sr24
TCTCGGCTACGGCCAGCACTGGGAATCCCTGCGCAACATCCAAGCCAACCATGGGGACGTGCGCACCAGCATTGAATTCCTCGAGATGCTCGACGCCTCCTAACCCACCCCCAACCCGGCCAGCCCACCGGGTGCGTACTTACTGATCCCTCAGGGACGGGGCGGAACTACTCCGCCCCGTCCCGACCGCAGCGCAGGCCGCAGCATTTTTATTGGCCCGCATGATCAAAGAGGTATGGCCACCTGATGACCGGTCTACCGCGTCGTAGACAACATTTATTTCTTCCACAATGAGGTGGCACACATGCAGTCCGAAACAGAAAAAGCCCCGGGCCCCTCGCCCGTGGCGGACCCCCTTGTCTCCGTGCGGGGAATCAGCAAGTCCTACCCCGGCGTCACAGCCTTGTCCTCCGTGAACATCGACCTGCGTTCCGGGGAAATCCACGGCCTTTTGGGTGAGAACGGGGCGGGCAAGTCGACGCTCATTGGCATCCTCTCCGGCACCAAATCCCCCACCGCTGGCACCATCCGGGTTTCAGGTTCGGAGACCTCCTTTGCCGGTCCCAGGCAGGCCCAAGACCTGGGCATCTCCACCATTCACCAGGAACAGTCCTTGGCGCCAAACCTCACCGCGGTCGAGAACATCTTTCTCGGCCGTGAACTGTCCAAAGGAAAGAAGGGGTTCGGCCGTACCTTGGACAACAAGGCAATGCGCATCAAAATAGAGGCGCTGGCAAAAGATTTCGGTTTCGGGGCCAAGGAACTTGACGTCCCGGTGGAGGCTCTGGGAGCCCTGAAGCAGCACGTCGTCCAAATTCTCAAGGCGCTGGCCTTCAACACCCGCGTACTCATCCTCGACGAACCCACCTCCGGATTGGCCGACCACGAGCGGCATACCCTCTTCGAATACATGCGCCAGCTGCGGGACAGGGGTATAGCCCTGCTTTGGGTGACCCACCGGCTTGATGAACTGTTCGGCCTCGCAGACACGGTAACTGTCCTGCGCGACGGGCAATGGATCGCCACCGTCAATCCTGAGGAAGAGACGGCCGAATCGCTCGTGCGTCTGATGGTGGGCCGTTCCAGCGTTAATCCAGAGGCCGGCCCGGCACAGATGGGCCGGCGCGAAAAGAGATTCCATGGAGAACCGGCGGAGATACTCCGGCTTGATGCTGTTGGCCGCCAGCCGCTCCTCCATGACATTAGCTTGCGCGTTGGCCGCGGAGAGATCCTCGGAATTGCTGGCATCGCCGGAGCGGGACGTACGGAAACAGCCCGGGTCATCTTGGGTGCGGACCGCCTGGATGCAGGACAAATCTACGTCAAAACCAAGGCAGTCTCTATCCCCTCGCCGCGGGACGCCGGCAAGAAGGGCATCGCGTACGTGCCGGAGGAACGCAAGACACAAGCCATTCTCGGTGATTTCTCGGTCGCCAAGAACATCACCATTAGTGACCTCGGGAAAACCTCTATCGCCAGATTTTTTCTGAACAGAAAGGTCGAGACGTCCACGGCCAAGCACTATGTGAAGGACCTGGGCATCAAGACCAGTTCCGAGCAGGAGAAGATCCGCAACCTTAGCGGCGGAAACCAGCAAAAAGCCGTCATTGCCCGATGTCTGTTCACCCAGCCCGATCTGATCATCTTCGATGAACCCACGCAGGGAATTGATGTTGGTGCCAAGGAAGAGGTCTACCGCCTCATCTACGACTTTGCTGACCAGGGAGGGGCGGTGATCGTCATCAGCTCTGAGCTGCCCGAACTCATCCGGGTTTCGGACCGGATTGCCATCATGAGGGAAGGGACGATTGTGGACCAGATCGACAGCACCGGCCGTGATGAGCCGGCATCCGAATCGAGTGAACTGGCCGAGTACATCATTTCCCAAGCCACCCGAGGAGGCGCAGCAGCGTGAGCACCAACAGAAGCCTGAAAAGATTCCTGGCCATCGACGGAGTGGCCGTCACAGTCGTCTTCGTCATCATGTGCGTGGGGTTCGCCATCGCCTCGCCGTACTTCCTGACCTCCGAAAACATCTACAACACCTTCGTTGAATCGGTGTCGGCCATTCTCTTGGCTGCAGGAATGACCTACGTCCTGATCAGCGGAGGGATCGACCTCTCTGTCGGGTCGAATATCGGCCTCAGTGCTGCCTCCACCCTGTTCGTGTCCATGAACGGAGCACCACTGATCGTCGCTGTCGCCGCGGGGCTGGTCACTGGCTTGGTCTTCGGCCTCGTCAACGGATCGCTGATCGCCGGATTGGGGGTGAGTGACTTCATCGTCACATTGGCCACACTGAGCATCGGGGCAGGAATTTTGAAGGTTTTCACCACCAATGAACCCCTGACGGGAACTTCCGACGCCGCTTTGCTGGGCCTCACGAGCGCCAGCATCTTCGGCGTCCCGGCCGGCGTCGTCATCATGGTCATCCTTTTGGTCCTCTTGGAGATCGTCCTCATTCGGACACCCTTCGGCCGCAAAACCTATGCCGTGGGCGTCAATCCCAAGGCCGCCTTCCTGGCCGGCACCAGCGTTCGATCCGTCTCGTTTCAGGTCTACCTGATCTCGGGCATCGTCGCCGGCGCAGCGGGGGTGCTCTTGGCCTCGAAGCTAAACTCCGTCCAGCCCGGCCTCGGTGGCGGGTACGAACTAAACGCGATCGCCGCCTGCGTCATCGGTGGCGTTTCACTGGCTGGCGGCCGTGGCAGCATCTGGCGCGCCGCCGTGGGCGCCTTCTTCCTCTCCGTCCTCAGCCGCGGCATGCAGTTGATCGGAGTAGATCCCCTCTGGTTCCAGATCGTGACCGGGGCCGCCATCGTTGCGGCAGTCGCCTTTGACCGAGGTGCCCAACGCTGGCTGCACACGGTCCGCCGCCCCACCGTTGCCACCACCGCCGAGCCAGTCCACGCCTAGGGAGAATCCAACATGTCCACTTCATTGACGCCCCCGCCCCTGGGGCAGCGCATCGAAAAACTCTTCGCCCAGCCCTCCTCCGGCGTTGCTGCACTGCTCGTCGCCGCCACGGTCGTCATGGCCTTTGTTTCCCCGTCGTTCATCAGCTTCGGCAACTGGGCGAACATTGCCAACCAGATGGTCTTCGTCCTGCTTCTGGCGCTCGGCATGACAGTGGTCCTGATCGTGCGCGGCATCGATTTGTCTGTCGGATCCGTCATGGGGCTCTCTGCCGGTGTTGCGGCCTACCTCATCACACAGGGACTGATCCTTCCCCTGGCCCTGCTGGCGGGAATCGCCTGCGGCGTCGTCTGCGGATTCCTTAACGCACTCATGATCACCAAGCTCGGACTGCCCGACTTTGTTGCGACACTGGCCATGATGGGAGTTGCCCGTGGTGTCCTGTTCCTGTGGACCAAAGGGACGCCATTCACCAACTACATGACCCCCGACTACAATTTGGTGGGCGGCTTGGCAAAGATTATGGGGTTTCTCAGCTTTCCCATCCTCGTTGCCCTCTTAATGTGGGTTCTGGTTTCAGTCCTGCTGCGCCGAACCATCCTCGGACGACATTTCTACGCCGTCGGGGGAAGCCCCGAAGCGGCTAAGCTCTCCGGCGTTCCCGTGGCCCGGGTCCAGGCCTATGCATACATGCTCAGCGGCGGAATCGCTGGCCTGGCTGGCGTCATTCTCGCTGGCAGGACAACCAATGTTGCCCCGACCATGGGTACCGGCTATGAGATCCTCGCCATTGCGGCGGCCATTATCGGCGGTGCCACCTTGGCCGGTGGTCGCGGCCGGGCGTTGGGAGCGGTTCTCGGTGCCCTGACCCTCACGCTCACCACCAACGCCATGAACATCGCCGGCATCAGCTCTGACTGGCAGCAAGTTGCCACCGGACTGATTCTCACACTGGCCATCCTGCTCGACCGCCTCACCGCCCACTTCAAGGAGCGCCAGACCAAGGCCGCCCTGCAAGGTGCCCCCGTTTCCGCAGCAAAAGCACCCGTGGTGCAACCGACATGATTCCCGCCAAAAATGTTTTAGTTCAATCCACCTCAGAGTTCAGCTACCAAGGAGAACCTCCAATGATCGATTCATCCATCAAGTCCGCCGCCGGCAAGCCCATCACCTCACGGCGCAACCTTCTGGGCGCGGGTGCCCTGCTGGGCGCCGCCGGACTCCTGAGTGCATGCACCACACCACCAGGCGGAGAAAAAGCTGCCAGTGGCGCCGTGATGGGTGCAGGGCAGGAGGGCACCCCGGCATACACTGAGGCAATCAAAAAGATCGTCAACGGCAAGCAGCTGCAGGTCGGCTTCACCCCACCGGTCCTATCCGAGTACTACACGCAGATGGAGAACTCGATGTTCATCCGCATGGCCGAACTCGAGGACCTGTACGGGGTGAAGTGGAAGTGGGAGAAGTCATCCCCCACTGGAAACTTCAACGCCGTCGAACAGCAGATCAGCACCGTCCAGACCTGGGCCAGCCGGAAGTTCGACGCCGTACTCATCTGCACCGGCGCCAACTTCGCCACCATGCAGTCGGTGTACAAGAGCGCCATGGATTCCGGAACAGGTATCTTCCAGTTCAATCAGCCCGTGGAGCTGTATCCGATCGATGATGTCAACACCATCTCTAACATCGGCTATGACAACCGGTGGCAGTCGGGCTACATCGCCGGCAAATTTATCGCCGACACCCTTAAGGGGCAGGGTAAGGTCATCAAGATCATGGGTCCGGCCGGTTCGGACTGGACCAAGGCCCGTGAAATCGGCTTCGGCAAAGCCATGGCGGAAAACCCCGGCATCACCGTCGTCGGTAGCGCCGACGGCGGCTACCTGCGGGACAAGGGCCTCTCCGCCGCCCAAGATCTGCTGACCAAATACCCCGACGTCAACGCAATCTATGGCGAAAATGAAGACATGGCCTTGGGCGCATCACAGGCAGTGGACGCCGCCGGTAAGAAACAATGGGACGGCACCGAAGGCATCGTGATCATCGGCGCAGACGGTCTCAAATCTGGCATGGACGCTATTCGTGCAGGAAAACTCACGGCATCCGTCGACGTAAACTCCGTGGACAACGGCCGTCAAATGATCGACATCGTCTTCCAGTCTCTGGCCCTGAAGAACTTCGTGCCCAAGATTTCCAACGTCTCCACCCACCTGGTCACCAAAGACTCGGTCGACGCCTATGCTGCCTACATAGATGGAGTCATGTCTCCGCCCAAGACCTACTGACATCGGCCGGGGACTTCTACATGAAGTGTGATCAAGGGACCAATAGATGAGGTCGGCAGCTCTTCGCTAGGGGGCCGGCGGCAACCACCGGCCCCGGCAATCGGGCGGCAGCGGCCTTTGATGCCACAGCAATTGTTCTCCGGGCCGCGCCGATCCCCCCACGTTCCCCGCTTTCCACCCACCGGACTCCACGGTTTGACAGGACTTGGCGACATCGACACCCGGATTGGAGGTGCCGATGACTTCACGGCAAAGCTCATCCTTGCAGTCTTGGGTATGGGAACGATGTGATCTTGGCAGGCATGCTGCTGGGCTCTCTTTCGTCAGAACAAGGGGTAGAAAACGGGCTGGCACTTGGCGTCCCAAGCCTCCAGCTCGGCCAATTCCAACGCGCAAATCGAACCGCTCCTGCCAGCTGAGTTCACCGATCCAACGTTGTTCCCGCCGTCGAAGCCAGGTTGCGATAGGCGTCAATCTCAAATGTGTGGCAGTCGAGAGGCAGCAGACTTTCCATCAACGTAGCCCGGCGGAGAGTCCTATCAATGGAACCATTGATGGGACATTCAGTCCCCGCTCCCCCGGCCCGACAGTCCGCGCCGCAAATCGCCGGACATCCGCGGGTTGTGTCGATCCCGTAAATTCTCAACAATGTGTCTCAATTTGATATTCTCATTACCAGAGATAAATCGCCTTTGATGGGAAACGGCAGGAGGAGATTCATGACGCGCCTAGGATATGCAAGGGTCAGCACTGCAGACCAGGACACCGAACTACAGATCCGGGAACTGGAAGCCGCTGGATGTGAACGGATATACCGCGACCATGGAATCAGCGGCACCAAAACCACCCGCCCTGAACTGGACAAGATGCTGGACCGCCTCAGCAAGGAAGATGAGGTCGTCGTCTGGAAATTGGACAGGCTAGGACGCAACACCCGCCACCTGCTCGAATTACTCGACGGATTCAAGGCACGCGGCATCAAATTCCGCTCCCTGCGCGATGGCATCGCCACCGACCCCGACAGCGAACTCGGCGGAGCCATGGCCCAAGCCATGATCACCATCATCTCCGCTTTTGCCCAGCTCGAACGCGATCAACTCTCCGAACGCACCAAAGCCGGCATGGCCATCGCCGCTTCCCATGGACGCAAAGCAGGACGCCGGGAAATTACCGCCCACCACGCAAATGTCAAACAAGCCCACAAACTAAAGGAACAAGGTTTGAAACCAGCCGACATAGGAAAAATCATCGGAACAAGCCGAGCCACCGTCTATCGATACCTCAACATGGAACTCACCTGAAGCGGAGACCCCAACCTCGGCAAGAATCGCACAGCCCTTGGCTAAGGACCGCTGGTTGGTGGTTGAGGTCCATCCCAGTGACGAGCGAAGTCATCCTTCACTAGGGGCCATACCAACTGGAACCCATCTTCCAGGGATTTCACTTTGCCCGTCAGTGGAGGGAACAGCACGAACTCATGGGGGATCACTCTGCCTGCCGCATCTCGACGTTTCTCAGGATCGAGGACCCGAAACGCGACAGTGTCTGCGTTTATTTGGAATGCTTCTGCAGTATTCCCAATTCCGGAAAATGCTGCTTCGTAAGCTTCAAGCGGATCTTGCCAATAGGCCGTTCGCAGGAAACGAAATCCCCAAGTCTTCCCTCGAGTGGCCCAAATAAAGACAGCCTCATTCCTCGCTCCACGGCTGTCGGGGGTCACGTGCGACTCCTCAATAGGACCTTTTCACCTTCACCCTGATCCAACTCCATTTGGAATCCTGTAATCGTTTCGGCAAGGAAGTCATGCTTTGCTTTCGCTTCGGCATGCATACCCTGCACTTTGTTCCCTGCGAGATCGAGCACCATCTGCATGAGCGCGGGAGAGACAAAGCGCGCTACCTTTCCAAAGGGACCAGGCAGTCGGGCTAGAAGAATAGGCAGCTTGGCATCACCAATCAACAGAGCAACCGACGAAGCAGCATCGGCCAAATGCTTGGCTACGTCTCCGCCTTTGCGCATCGCGGAGGCCCAGCCCACAAAGCGTGAAAAGGGAAGTATCGCCGCGATCGGAAGGATTAAATCCAACCCCACGCGCTTGGTCACTTCTATCTTCTCGGGCTCGAACCGGGCTGATGAGAGCAGCACAAAATCGTCTCCCACCGACAAGGCCTCAGGCGCCTCTACAAAGGTTGCGATCACCTCTTGCAGTTTGTTCAACTCGGCGCCGGATTTCTCTACGAGAAGATCCCGGAAGCCAGTCACGTCCAAGCCCGGCAACAGATCGGCCTTGGATAGGGCCATCAGCCAGATCCGCGGAAATACCACGAGAGGCTTATTCTCTTGCAGAATGTCGTCACGCAGCTTGAGCAATTGATTATTGATGTTCGAAAGCAGCGATTTGAGATACCGCGCTTCCTCGCCCGCATTGTCGAGAAGCTTCTGGCTATCTACCAAGACGAGTGCGACATCAGAACCTAGCAGAGCTCGAAACGTGTCAATCCGGCGTTCTGCTTCTACTTCGCCATTAGGTTCTTGCTCGAACCACTCACCCGGGTAGTCGTGCCACACAAGGCGCAACTCTTCTGGAGCCTTCTTGGCCCCGACAGCCATCTTGGGTTTGCGTTTGATCGAAAAAGCATATGACGTGGCAGAAAAATGATCGGTCATCGGTAGCGCAGCTGAGTTTTTCATACCGAGGTAGTTCTGATGCAGACGACGACCCTGAGCACTATCGACTGCAAGAAGGTCAAACTGCTCCGTACCCGAAAGTAGCTGCTCTACCGCTAGTCCGTAAAAAGACGACAAGAGCACAGTCTTGCCGCTTCCGCTTTCACCAAATACGGCGATCTGCTGCTGTCGAGCAATTTTAGTGGGCTGCATAGTACGAACTTACGGCACAATGCAGCGATTACAGAACACTGAGATCCCTGCCGTCTGTGTACTCGCCGCTGCCCTTCTCGGTGAACAGCCTATCTACAAGGCCAAGTGCTTCAAGCTGCCGTATCTCGCTCTGGTCCACGGCACTAACCCGCACGGAGCAAACCGCCTGCACTTCGTGTCCAGTCTTCTAAAACCCTCCGTCATTTACGTCCATCTACGGCCGGATGACACCTTAATTGACACAGCTTGGAGGCCATCTCTACCTGTTCTATCGGGCACACCCAGATGGACACATAACGGCGGCCCCGGTGCAGCGAGTTGTCACTCGCGGCATCGGGGACGCCGTGGTTCAGCTACAGCTCAGATCGCTTGGACAGCTATTGGTACAGATGAATCCTGAAAATGACAGCAGGTGGGCGGCGCCAACTAACCCATGTCCGGCTGACCGTCATTCTCGTCCAGCAGATCCGCATGATCTCAAACCCAGTGGACCAGAATCCGTGCGCACCCTCGTATCCGGCGGAGCACGTTTCGTACTTGGCCTGCGATACCTAGTCCACAGCACACTTCAGTTGTCACAATTGATCGAGCCATAATCGATCGATTATGACCTATCCCTAAAGATGAGGCTGCGGCGTCCCGCGTTGATGGACAAGCAGATCGGTGCCAATCAACCAGACAATTGACGTTTCCTGCGGCTTCAAGTTGTCACCAGGTCGTTCATGCAAGGATCTCCCTCACCAAATCGCCGGCACTGTTCTACGCCCATCAACAAAATCCTTGAGCTGCCGTTTGAGATCATCAGTAACGAGGAGGCTCAGATGAGGCGACTGCTTTCCGGACTTGACGCCAAGACCCAAACTGGGATGCCCACCAATTAGTCGGTCTAGCTCGGTTGGGTCCATGCCGGAGCCGAGGAGAACGGACCGACCGTGTGCAGCCTCCCTGGATCCGCGATGAACGATTTCCGATACTTTAACACATTTGAACCGCAAATGAGAGGAAGGTCACTTTTTGGTAACGTTCCCAAAATTAGGTAGACGGGGCCTAATTTCACCTTCAGACTATGAGTATTGCATTTTGGGAACGCTCCCAAAAAGTTTCTAAGCATACTCTCGAACCGAAGGTCTTTCCGATGAACGGCATCATCCCTATTCCCAACGACTTCGAGGCCTGCGTTCAGCATGCCTTGGACCAAGACGAAAAAACACAGGAATTCATCTCTGCAACCTTGGCGCAGGGCATCGAGCGCGTCTACCTCGTGGGCTGCGGCGGCTCGCACTTCGGGACTTACCCAGCATTTGATCTGTTGGACCGCTATGCGGACGGAATCAGCACACAGCGCATCTCCAGCGCGGAGCTGACCAGCCGCAATCCCGTTGGGCTCGACAAGCGTGCCCTTGTCGTGGCCGCATCACACTCAGGCAATACCCCAGAGACCCTCGCCGCGGCCGAGTTCGCCAAGGCGCAGGGCGCCACCGTCATCGGCATCTCCCGTCAGGGCGAGAATGGCCTTTCCCGCGTCGGTGACTTGCATCTTGATTACCCTGACACCATCTCGATCACCGAGCCCAAGCTCGTCCTTAACGAACAAGTTGCACTCGCGTTGCTCGATGGTCTCGGTCAGAGCGAGAAGGCAGCCACCATTCGCGCCTCCATGCCAGCACTCCCGGGTGCGCTGCGAGCAACCAAAGAAGAGGTCGCCGAGGCTGGCGAAAAAATTGCCGATATTCTCGCCGACGCTCCCTTCAACTACATCGTCGGAGCGGGACCGGCTTACGGTATGGCCAAGATGATGTCTTGGTGCTATTTCATGGAGATGCAGTGGATGAACTCCGCGGCCATCAATGGTGCTGACTTCTTCCATGGACCTCTCGAAATGATCGGCAAGGAGATCCCACTCGTCGTGCTTATGGCCGAAGACGAAAGCCGCCAGCTGGGAGAACGCGTCGTACGCTTCGGGGATAAGTATGCGAGTAAGTTTGGTCTCATCGACACATCCACATTCTCGCTTCCCGGTATTTCCGCCGAGGCTCGGCCGGATCTCAGTGTACTCGCCCTGATGAGCGCTGAGCGTCGCGTGCTTGACCACGTAGCCGCCCGCCGAGGGCACGACACGTCAGTTCGCCGATACATGTACAAAGTGGAGTACTAATGCGCCTTTTGGGTGCAGGCGACAATGTCGTCGACAAATATGTAAGCCTGGAGAAGATGTTTCCTGGTGGTAATGCCGTCAACGTCGCAGTATTTGCGTCCAGGCTGGGCGCGGATACAGCGTATATGGGTGTTCTCGGAGATGACGATGCTGGTGCGCTCGTACTCAAGAGCCTTCTCCAAGAGGGCGTCCAAACGGATCTCGTGAGCGTTGTACCCGGGCCCACCGCGTACGCCGAAGTGCGTCACATCGATAACGATCGGGTATTCATCGGATCCGACCGCGGTGTAGCTCTATTTGATCCCACGACGGAGCAGCTAGATGCAATGGCGACGTTTGATGTAGTGCACACGGCATACTCCGGCTCACTTGCCTCTCATACCGCTGCCATCGCTGAGCGTACTTACGTCTCGTTCGACTTTGGTGGTCGGTTCACCCGGGAGTCAGCTTGGCCGCTCCTCCCAAACCTCTATCTCGCGACATTCTCGGCAAGCGACATGAGCCCGGAAGAAGCACGCCAATTGGCTGTAGACGCAGTCGCTGCTGGGGCAGACTACGTGTTGGCCACCTGCGGGAGCGACGGAGCCTTTCTGGCCACAGCTCACTGCGTTCTGTTCCAGGAGGCCGACCAAGTGGTCGTTCGAGACACCCTCGGCGCCGGGGACGCCTTTATCGCCACGGTATTGGTCGGCCTACTCTCACGCCGCGGGTTGGAAGAAACCCTCTCCTCTGCTAGCGCCCACGCCGGCCAAGTCTGCATGGATTACGGCGCATTTGGACACGGTGTCGCTGCCAAGACGAGCACAGCCATGATCGATACCTCCGAGCACGGACTCAAATCTCAAACTAAGGCAGGAAGCATATGACTCTCCGTATCGGAGTTGACACCGGCGGGACGTTTACCGACGTCTGCGCCTTTGACGAGACAACCGGCGCCGTCCATGTGCGGAAGGTGTCGAGTACTCCCGACGATCCTGGGCGGGCGATCTTGCAGGGCGTAGAAGAGCTGCTCGAACAGCTCGGCGGTCGCTCGATCGAGGAGGTTGCTTATTTCGCCCACGGCACCACGGTTGGTACCAATGCACTGCTCACGGGCACCGGTGTGCGTACCGGGTTGATCACTACACGCGGCTTCCGTGACCTGCTGGAACTAGGCCGTGGACGTCGCCCCCACATGTACAATCCGCAGTCGGACAAACCAATCCCGTTTGTCCCTCGTGAGCTTCGTCTTGAGGTGACCGAACGAGTTCGGCACACCGGGGCCGTCGAAACACCGCTCGATGAGAACGAGGTGCGGGCGGTCGTCCGTGCGCTAAAGGATCAGGACGTGGAGTCGATCGCTGTTTGTCTGCTTTACAGCTATCTCGTGCCGGCCCACGAGCAGCGTATCGCCGAGATCATTCGTGAGGATTTCCCTGAAGCCTACATCTCCCTCTCCTCCGAGATCCTGCCGGAGTTTCGCGAGTATGAGCGCCTGTCTACTGTTGTTACCAATGCATATATCGGTCCGGTTGTCTTCCGGTACCTGGCTCGGTTGCGAGAAAAGCTCGTGGCGAACGGTCTGCGTGCGGTGCCCCATGTGACGCAGAGTAACGGCGGTGTCATTCCCTTTGAAACTGCCGAAGCCATGCCTGTTCGTCTGGTGTTATCCGGGCCGAGCACCGGCGTTGTCGGTGCGGCTCAGATTTGCGCTTCGGCGGGCTTCCCCAACATCATCACCTTCGATATGGGAGGCACATCCTCGGACGTGTCCCTCGTTCAGAATGGGGAGCCTAAGGTTACGGCGGGAATGGAACTCGACGGACGTCCGATCCGTTCTCCCATGCTGGATATCCACACGGTTGGCGCTGGTGGCGGGTCGATCGGCTGGATTGACACCGGAGGGCACCTACGTGTGGGGCCGCAGAGCGCTGGAGCCTTCCCCGGGCCAGCGTGCTACGGAAACGGCGAGGATCCCACGGTCACCGATGCCAACGTTGTTCTCCAGGTTCTCAACCCGGAGTATCTGCTGAATGGTCAGATGAAGATTGACCGAAACGAATCGATACGCGCGCTCAAGTGTGCGGGAGATCCGCTGGGCCTCAGTACCGAAGAGGCTGCGCTGGGAATGCTCCGTGTGGTCACCGCGAACATGGCACGCACGATCCGCGTCATTTCGGTACAACGTGGATACGATCCTCGTGATTATGCACTCGTCCCCTTCGGCGGCGCCGGTCCGTTGCACGCGTCTCGGCTCGCCCGGGAGCTCGGAATTCAAACCGTCGTCGTTCCGGAAACCCCCGGTGCCCAGTCGGCCATGGGGCTGCTAATGACGGATATCAAGACCGACTTCATGCGCACACACATTGCTCGGGTCGCTCCTGATCAGGGTGAACAGCTGGAGTCCGTGTTCGCCGAACTCAGCGAGCGAGCGGTCGAATGGTTTGAGGAGGAGGGCATCCCTGCAGAGGGCCGCCAGATTCTGCGTCGGATTGAAATGCGTTATGCGGGACAGAACTTCGAGCTATCTATCGACGTCCCCTCGGCTGGTACTGCAAGTCCCGAAGCCATCTCCGAGATTATTGAGTCCTTCCACAAGGCACACGAGCGTGTTTACGGATACCGCACGCCCGAGGCCATCACTGAAGCCGTGACTTTTCGGATTCAAGCCGTCGGGTATGCGCCCAAGGTGGAGCTTCACACGAGTGAACCCGACGCCGCTGATGCAACCAAGGCGATCATCACGACACGTGAGATCTACTTTGAAGCCGAGCAGGGATTCCGTCCGTGCCCGGTCTATGAGCGGAGCCTTCTAGCTCCGCGAAACCGCATCGAGGGGCCCGCCGTCATCGAACAGATGGACACCACGACAGTTCTGCTCCCCGGCGACATCTGCGTCGTCGATGATCTTCGCAACCTCGTCATTGAGATCGGAAAGTGACCCATCATGTCTAACGAAACCTCCGCACCTACGCCCGTACTGGACGCGGTGCTCATCGAAGTCATCGGTTCGGCGCTCTCCACGATCGTTGAAGAAATGAGTGAGACTCTCGTCAAGGCCGCATTCTCCCCGAACATTAAAGAGCGCCGCGACTGTACCGCCGGACTCTTCGATGCAGAGGGACGCGGCGTCGCTCAGGACGAGGGCGGTTCGCCACTGCACCTCGGCTCTTTGATGGGCATCGTCTCGGCTATCCAAGATCGTTTTTCGGCCAACGAGATATTGGCGGGCGACATCTTTATCGGCAACGATCCCTACACTGGCGGCGGATCGCATCTCCCTGATATCGTGCTCGCCGCACCGATCTTCGTCGATGGTCAGCTCGCGGCCTGGGCAGCGACGCTCGCACACCATGCTGACTTCGGCGACCGCGGACATGCCCACATTTTTCAGGAGGCCATTCGGATCCCCCCCCTGCATCTCGTGAAGGGTGGTGATCGCCAGCATGAGCTGCTGGAACTGATCCTGCTCAACTGCCAGGTACCGGAGGAACGCAAAGCGGACCTCCGTGCGCAGGAGGCTGCACTGCGGGTTGCCGTTACCCGTTATTCAGAGCTGTGTTCGCGCTATGGCCGCGAGACCATGACCGCGGCTTCCAATGAGCTGCTTGATTACACTGAACGTCGTACCCGCGCAGCGATCGCCGAGTTCCCGGACGGCGAGTACTTCTTTGAGGACCTCTTCGACTGTCCCGAGCTTGACGACCAGCTGACCCTCCGGGTCCGCATAGTAGTGTCGGGCGAGGAGATGCTCTTCGACTTCGCTGGAAACCCGCCACAGGTTCGGGCAAGCGTAAACGTTGTGTGGACAGGCCTATATGCGGCTGTGTACTACACGTTGAAGACGCTGATCGATCCTGACATTGCTCCCAACGCAGGGCTCTACCGACCGGTGACGATTGAGGCTCCGCGGGGATCGATCGTAAACTGCGAGGCACCAGCCGCAGTGAACGGTCGAAGTGAGACTTGCCAACGCATTGTCGACCTGATTCAAGGGGCACTGGCAGACGCGATCCCCACCCGGGTAACAGCGGCAAGCAATGGAGCGAATACCGGCGTGCACTTCTCCGGTCACGACGCCGCTCGAGGACGCGATTTTGTTTATCTCGAAACTATCGGTGGCGGTAGCGGGGCGCGCTTCAACAAAGACGGAATGGACGGCGTGCAGGTGCACATGACCAACACATCCAACCTACCGGTTGAAAGTCTTGAGGCCGAATACCCCCTAATAGTGGAAGCCTACGAGCTCATTGATAACTCGGGTGGCATAGGCGAGTACCGTGGCGGGCTAGGAATCCGTCGTACGGTTCGTGTCGAGGCCCCAGACATCCACTTCTGGCTCGACACCAGTCGGCAGAAATCCCAGCCCTGGGGCTTGTTTGGAGGTGGTGACGGAGCCTCGGCCGACTGTCGCCTGAGTGAAGACGCCCGCCCAATCGACCACGGCTATTCTGTCCTTCAGTCGGGGCAGACTGTCTCAATTGAAACAGCCGGAGCCGGGGGATACGGAGATCCCGCGCTGCGAAGCGCGGCGGACGTCGCGACCGACCTTGCACAGCAAAAGATCGATAAAGAAACGGCCGCTGAGTATGACCAAAGGAGAAGCCTGTAACAACCCTCGCAGTGCGACCACACACCCGTGTGGTCGCACGATTAATACACAAGTGAATTGGACAATAGGAATGCAACCTAAGAAGAACCTTCTGCGCACCGCGATCATCGCGATTGCAGCAAGCTCGCTCCTCCTGAGCGGCTGCACGTCCTCGGGCAATGATGGCTCCGGAGACGCAGCATCAGATCAAAGCTTGAAAATCGGGCTGTCTGCCGACGTTGCGGATCTGAAGCCCGCACGTGACCAGGGAGCCGCAGCAATGATGCTCGATACCCTGATCCATCGTGGTCTTCTCGCCTACGACAAAGATGGAAATGTGGTTCCGGCTCTGGCAGAGTCGTTCGAGCAGCTAGACGATACTAGCTATAAGTTTGTGCTTCGTCCGAACCTGACCTTCCAAGACGGCTCTGCGCTCACCAGCGCCAACGTCAAGAAGAGCCTGGAGTACCTAGCTACCGCCGAGAGTGGATCGAAAATCTACTCGGCAATAAAGGAACTTGACTCAGTAGAGACGCCAGACGAGCTCACCGCCGTGGTGAAGCTAAAGTCCAAAAACGTGGCATTACCGGAGTATCTCGCAGACACAACAGCCGCAATCCTTCCAGATCAGGCCTTCGAGGCAGAAGGCACCAGCTGGATAGGGGCCGGCCCCTTCAGCCTTGAAAAGACAGACAAGGGAATCGCCTTCTCCCTCGTCAAGAACGAACAATTCTACGACGCCAGTAACGTCGACCTAACTGCCATCGACCTCACCATCTACGCCGATGGCGCGGCACGATCCAACGCACTGATCGCCGGCGACGTCGACCTGATCGACTTCGTGCCATGGGAGGACTTTAGCCGCGTCGAGTCCACACCGGGGCTGGTCCTCGACTCGACAAGCGGGCCGTTCATGTACGTTCACTTTAATGTGACCGACGGACCGTTTGCGGATGATCGTGTTCGTCAGGCGGTGGCGTTAACGGTCAACCGTGAAAACGTTGCCTCCGCCGCGTTCTCCGGCCAAGCAGCGATCATCGCAGGTGCGCCCATCCCCGAGTCAAGCTCCTTCTTTAACAAGGAACTTGCCAACGGTTGGACCACCGACGTGGATAAGGCCAAGTCGCTGCTCGCAGAAGCCGGTTATGCCGACGGCTTCAAAGCGACTCTACTCACGTCCTCCCAGTACGCCTTCCACCAAGACTCGGCGCTCTCCGTACAAGCAGACTTGGCAAAGGTCGGGATCACCGTGGACCTTGACTCTCCGGACTGGGCAACCCGCCAGGAGAAGGCCCTCGCCGGAGAATATGATCTCGCGATCGCCGGTTCCGCAGGCGTCGTCAACGACCCCTCATTCTTATCCAATTTTGTGACCGGTCCGGCCGCGAACAACCGCTCCTTCGGATTCGACGATCCGGAACTCAACTCGCTCCTGACCGATGGTCTAGGTGCCGCGAATGAATCCGAGCGTAAGGAAGCCTACGATAAGGTGCAGAAACGCATTCTCGAAACGGTTCCATTCGCGAGCCTCGTCGGACGTAATCAAGCCTTCGGCTACAACGAGAAGGTAACCGGCTTCAGTAACATCCCAGGCTTCCTAACATTCCTGTCGGGTTACACGCTCGCCAGCACGTCCATAAGTTCCAAGTAATCCCCCAATAGAGGACTCGTTCATGATTCGTTTCATTCTGAAACGGTGCGCCATCGGTCTTGTGCTGGTGTGGATCGTACTCACCCTCATCTTCCTGGCGCTGCATATGGTGCCGGGCGACCCGGCGGCGCTGCTATTGAGCGGGGAGGGCGCGGGCGCACCGACCCCGGAAGCTCTCGCACAGGTACGCGAGCGGCTTGGACTCAACGATCCGTTTCTGGTTCAATACTGGCATTATCTCAGCGGACTGGTCCAAGGTGACTTGGGTTCTTCTTTCCGGGATGGTAGCCCGGTAGTTGGATTCATCGCTTCCCGGTTGCCAAACACGCTAGAACTTGTCCTCATTGCTGCACTCATTGCCGTGGTCGTCGGGGTTCCTCTCGGAGCACTGGCGGCCCGGCGTGGCGGAGTCATAGACACGGTTGTTTCGCTGGTAACCACGGTCGGACTGGCAGTTCCGGTGTATGTGATCGGAACCGTATTCGTGCTGGTTTTTGCGCTGAATTTTGGCTGGTTTCCGGCTGGTGGTTTTGTTGCTTTAGGCGACGACCCGGGCGGTCATCTCCTCCGCATTATGCTCCCAGCAATCGCCATCTCGATGGGTATTACAGCTGTTCTGGCACGGATGACCAGATCTTCCGTACTCGAAACCATGGGTCAGGACTGGGTTCGCACAGCACGTTCAGTCGGCCTTAGCCGTTCTCAGGTTTTCCAAGGCCATGTGGTCAGGAACTCACTAAACCCGGTGGTCACTTCCTTCGGCCTGGAGGTGGGCACGCTGATCGGCTCCACGGTGTTGATTGAACGTGTATTTAACTGGCCTGGGCTGGGGTCGCTGCTCGTAGATGCCGTTCTCCAGCGTGATTATCCTATCGTGCAGGGCGTCGTCATTATCATCTCCGTTCTGTTCATCGTGATCAATATCTTGGTTGATGTAAGTTACGGGCTTCTTGACCCGAGAGTGAGGCAGTCATGAGTTCCATACCAACATCCGATAAGCCGCCAACAAGCGGAAATGACACAGTTGCGATCACGGTTGCCCCAGATTCGCGGTCAGCTTCACCCAACCGACTGCGCGCTGCGTTGTCTCCGTTGCGCATCATCGCGGCTATTTTTGTGCTTCTCATCGTTCTCGCCACGATCATGGCCGACTGGCTCGGTCTTGCTGATCCTGCCGAGCAGAACATCGTGAATAAGCTCCTGCCGATCGGTTCTCCCGAACATCCACTGGGCACTGATCAGTTCGGTCGCGACCTACTGTCACGACTAATATTTGGCGCCCGAATCGAACTCGTGGTGGCGCTCGGTGCTACCTCAATTGCAGTGGTCTTGGGTACGTTCCTTGGTCTGGTCGGAGGATTCTATGGCCGCTGGGTCGAGACAATCACGATGCGTTCCGTCGATGTGATTCTCGCCTTTCCACCGATTATTCTCGCTCTGCTCATTGTGACCATTTACGGCCCTGGCATCCTTACGCTGATCGTGGTGATGGGTTTACTCTTCGCACCCGCGTACGCCAGGCTGACCTACGGACAGGTGATGACCGTTCGACATTCTGAATACGTCGAAGCCTCTCAGGTGTTCGGTGCAACCAAGTGGCGGACGCTGCTGTCAGTGGTCTTGCCCAACGTAGCCGCACCGATCATTGTTCAGCTTCCACTCACACTGGCTTCAGCGATCCTCTTGGAGTCTGGCCTGAGCTTCCTCGGCCTAGGAGTGGTTCCGCCTACTCCCTCGTGGGGATTGATGGTGGCTGACGGTCAGCGCTTCATGATGGAACACCCCGAGCAGATTCTGCTCCCGTCGATCATTATCGCGCTGACGATCCTTGCGTTCGGCCTGCTTGGCGACGTGTTGCGGGACTGGTTGGATCCACGACGTGCCATTGCGAGGAACTATTGATCTGGGCCCAAGCCTCGCTGTCCGATTTTCACCGGTTGGGCCGTCGAGTCACGGATAATGAGTTTTGCCGGCAAAAGAATGTCACCGAGTTGTGCCTCAGGGTGCCGAATCTTTTCGATCAAACAAGTGGCCGTTGTGGCTCCGATCCGATAGCGTGGCTGGCTCACCACGGTGACCGCTGGGCGAACCATCGTGGACCACTCCTGGTCATCGAATCCCAAGAAAGATACGTCGGCGGGGTAGCGCAGACCGAGTTCGAGAAGCGCATGGTAGGCACCAGAAGTCAGCACCGAATCGGTACCGTACAGAGCGGTAATTCCGCTGACGCTGCCGAAGCGCTCTCGCACGGCGGTCGCCGCATCGACACTGTCATACTCGGCGTGGATCACCAGGTCAGGGTTCACATCCAGGTTTCGGGCATCGAGCGCTCGAAGATAGCCAAGGAGTCTCTGGATGGAGGGCCGCAACAGGCGGGGATCACCGTCAAAAGAACGGACCTCTTCGAGCTGGTTCCCTGCCTCCGTCACGATGGCGATGCGGGTGTGACCAAGTCCCAAAAGGTGTTCCGTAGCAAGCAACGAGGCGGAGATGTGGTCAAGGGATACGAGTGGAGTCGTACTGCGCTCTGGGCCACGGCGATCGAGGAAGACCAAGGGCAGCTTGCTTTCTCGGAGCGCATCGATGGCTCTAGATTTTTCCTGGAATACGGGTGCGATGATCAGCCCGTCGACTCGTTTTTCATCGAGGAGGGCCAGGGACCGAGTCTCGATATCGACATCGTTGTCGGTATTGCTAATAATCACCTCGAAGCCAGCAGTTCGTGCGGCATCGCTCAGGCCACGCACAACCGTCGAAAAGAACGGACTGGCCACATCGGGAATTACCACGCCGATGGTCTTGCTCGAGCCCGACACCATGGCCTTGGCAAGAGCGTTCGGGGTATATCCAAGTTTCTTAGCGGCTGCCTTTACCTTCTGGTGAGCCGATTGGCTGGCCGAACCTTGGCCAGCCAGAACCCTGCTTGCGGTGGACTTAGATACACCCGCTTCATTGGCCACGTCGATGACTGTCACCGAATGGCGGTTGAGGTGAGCCACAGCGGGGAATCCTCACAGTCGTATTGTCGCAATGAAGTGTTTTGGCTAACTGTATCAAAGTTCGACATAGCCTCATTAGAAAGGGCATTAAATGAGCAATTTCCCCGTTAACGTGGTTTCTGCATCGACGGAACGCCCCGATCAAATCGTTCTCAGCTTGGATCGAGTTTCGGTGTCCTTCGGCGTCGGCGACCGCGCTATCCCCGTTACCCAAGAGGTGAGTCTTAATCTTCATCGCGGGGAAACACTCGCCCTCGTGGGGGAATCAGGTTCAGGAAAAAGTGTAACCGCGATGGCCATGCTTGGTCTTCTTCCAGGCAACGCCCATGCAACCGGTAGCATAAAATTTGGTGAAACCGAGATGATTGGCGCGTCGGAAGCGACCCTACGCGAGGTACGTGGATCACGCATCGGTGTTATTTTCCAGGAACCGATGACGGCATTGAACCCCGTTTATAAGATTGGTACCCTCATCGGCCAGGCCCTCCAGAGCCAACGCAAACGCCCCGCCGCCGAAGCCCGGGCGCGCGCCTTGGAACTACTAAAACTCGTCGGAATGCCCGATCCGGAGCGGCGGATCGATTGCTACTCGCATCAATTGTCCGGCGGGCAGCGTCAACGAGCAATGATCGCCATGGCCATCTCAGGCGACCCTGAAATTTTGATCGCTGATGAACCCACGACGGCTCTAGACGTCACGGTTCAAGCAGATATTCTCGCTCTTCTGAAGTCACTTCAGACATCAATGGGCATGGCTATGATCTTCATCACTCATGACATGGGGGTCGTGGCCGAGGTTGCCGACCGAGTGTGCGTGATGCGGTCTGGATCCGTAATCGAACACTCCGACGTATTTGCACTTTTTGTTGCACCTAAGGAGCCATACACTCGTCAGCTGTTGGCCGCCGTTCCACGGCTGGGTGTCGGTGCACCGATTGCCAATTCACTGACCGAGAGCGATTCTAAGCATCCGGTAGTACTTAAAGTGCGAAACCTCGAAGTGCGCTATCCGGGGCAGTTCCGCACCCCCGGATTCCTCGCCGTCAACGGGGTGTCCATTGATGTTGAACAGGGCGAAATTGTGGGCCTCGTGGGCGAATCTGGCTCCGGAAAGAGCACCATAGGACGGGCCATCCTTGGACTCACTGCAGTTTCGTCGGGGGCCGTGAGCCTCGATGGTACGAACTTGGCGGACCTACATGGACCCGCCGCACGCAAGGCCCGTCGGGCCCTGAGCATCGTATTCCAAGATCCCGCCTCCTCGCTGAACCCCAGGGCCACGATAGGTCAGAGCATCGTGGAGCCGCTTGCACGATACGGTATCGTACGCGGCCGATCGGCACTGCGCACTCGGGCAGAGACTCTACTTGATCAAGTGCAGTTACCAAAGGCGTGGGCGAGCCGTTTCCCTCACGAGCTCTCCGGCGGCCAGCGGCAACGGGTTGGTATCGCCCGGGCCATTTCAATGGAACCCCGGCTCCTCGTGGCCGATGAGCCGACCTCGGCACTAGACGTGTCCGTACAGGCCGCAGTTTTGAAACTATTTCAGGAGCTACAGCGAGAGTTGGGCTTCTCTTGCCTGTTCATCAGTCATGACCTTGCGGTGGTAGAAATGCTGGCAAAGCGTGTTGTCGTACTGCGGCAGGGTGCGGTCGTGGAATCAGGACCGGCACATCAGATTCTGACTCACCCAGCCGAGGACTATACGCGCCGCTTGGTGGCCGCAGCTCCGATACCAGACCCGCTTGTACAGAAGGAGCGAGCAGCGCTCCGACTAGTTTGATAGCGATAACCCTCGTTGAGGGCAGTGGCGGGAAGACGGTAGGCCTCTGGTTCCGACAGAACATAAGCGGCCATGACTAACAAGTCTAAGACGCAGATCGTCGTGTTGTTGGAGGAATGGTGCTCGTTTGGTTAGTGGATGCCTATGGTCAGGATGGGCGTGCCGTCCTTGGACAGCACATGGAAATGCAGGGAAATGATGCAAAGAACTTGTCGATTGAGACGAGTGCCGTTCCGACTGTTGCTCCGAAAAGCGACGCGACATTCAAGGACATGGCGGGCCTTCTCGATCGTTCTATGCGAACAACCCACCAGCCCTTGGACCTCGCAAGTAGTCCCGCACCAGCTTGGACATGATGTGTCGGTAATCAGCCATTACAGTCGGTTTCCTTTCACCAACCACGACGCCAATGTCGTGGTTGAAAGCCATCCTCACCCGCTGCAGCCGAAAGCGCTACTCGATACCCCCACGTGCCACCAAAAACCACTCTATATAGACCTTTTTGGAGAGCCAGATGGAGAAGATCAAGGTGGATGGAACCGTTGAAGATGCGATCGCCTATGAACTTGACGGGCGCATTACTCATTGATGCTGCCATGCTCTTTTCGTCATAGCTCAACGATCTCTAGTGAGGGCAGAGCCGCGACGATCTTATTGGTCTCCATGGAAACAGTGACGATGCGCTTGATCAAGTCAACGATGTAACGGGGATTACCGATCTCTTTGGAGTAGTCATTGGGATCGTTGGAGATATGTGAATCCTTATGCCTGGTGACTTGGTATCGGTCGAGTATCCATTCCAATGCTGATTTCCCGTTGACCTGGTACTCGTATGCCTCATCGGGAATTCCGACCAGGGTGATGTTCCCGTTGTAGATAATCTTGCTTCGGTCTTTTCGGCTGCCGAAGGAAAGCTTCCTGACCTGGTAAAACTCATATTCATCGCCCACTGTGCCAGAGCTGACTTCCTCCAGCGGGTACGGCTGAACGGCCTCATAGTTCAGGTGCAGGTCAGCAAGTTTCCGGCCTGCACCACTGAATCCCCAGAAATCCTTGACCTTGGGAATACGAGGCAACATCTTCATGAGATCCGCCTTGTATTGTTCCTTGTACACAGGACTGTGCAACAAGCCATAGACGTAGTAGAAAACATCTTCCTTGCCGAGTTTAGAGTCCTTGTAGAACTCTCGGTACGTAGCCAGCGTGGCTGCGGTGATATTGTCCTTGCGCCGATAACCATTGATGACGGTGGATGTCTGCTCGGCGAAGAGGTCACCCTGAGTTTCGGCTGATACAGCCTCGTATGTGTATAGGTGTCAAGGGCCGGCAGTTCGGCCCCACCATGGACACGAACCCTCACCACAGCGGAGCTGGACCACTCCGACAAAGCAGAGCAGCCGGCCTCGTCGCCGCGACCTGACACTTTATTCACTCTGCAGACCCGGCGAATCTGGTGCAGCAACACCGTCATCGCACTAGTTCTTCTTTGGTTCCGCACTCGGCGGTACGGCCTTCGGCTCCTGGACTGGCTGGATCCGGGCAATGAGAGCATCCTGGGTTTTCTGCAGAGTGGTGATGGTGGCGCGGGCTTCTGCGAGCTGGCTCTTGAACTCCGCAACCTCGTCGGCATGACCGCGCGCCGCCAAGGCCAATTGTTCGCGGGCCTCTGTCGCAGCGGCGGCGTTGTCGCGGGCCGCCTGGTTGCTTTCCTCGACCTGGGTCCGCAATTCTTTGATGGCCTCTCGGTGGGTGCGGGCGGCGGTGTCGAGGTCGGTGGCGAGCTCGTTGATTTCACGGTCCTTATGGGCCTTCTCGTCCCGCCAGGCTTTTTCGATGATCGCGTGCTCTGCCGTGGCGGTGCGGACGGCTTCCTCCCAGACGGTGCCGGCAAGCCGCAATGCTTGTTCAGTGATGGTGGCCGGGGTGGCGGCGATCTTGGACCCGGCGCTGTCGCGCTCGGCCCGCCATTCCTTCAGGAACCTGGTGGCGTCCGCGTTGGACACGCCGGCGGCTTCGCGCACGGTGGCGACCGTGGGGTTGCGCTCGGCGCTGATGCGCTCGGCGGCGGCGTACACGCGACCCTTGACTGACTGTTCGGCCACGGCGGCTCTCCTTAATAGTAATCGTAGTAGTAATACTACTACGATTACTACTACAGGAACACCGGCTCGCCGCCTGAATTTGAAGGTTCCCCCGCCGTCGGCCGTGCCAGCACTGGGTGCCCGCCGCGGCCGCGTCTGCTGCCTGCTTAGCGGGCGCCAAGGGCCATAGTGGGTGTGCCGTCGGCGGCCCGCAGCGGGTGGAAGCCACGGCGGGCGTAGATGGCTCTATGGGCCTCACTGCGCGCTTCGGTGTAGAGCGGGGCCCCTACCGGGACCACGCGTTCTATGGCTGCCCTGGCGAACGCGAGGCCTTGACGGGTTTGCGGGTACATGGCGAGGTAGGAGACTTTGTAGGCTTCCCGCCCGGGCAGTTTTGCTCTCCATTGACGGATGGCGTGCGCGTTCCGTGCGGTCCGGCGTGGGTGCATCTCCCTGAGTGCGGGGATGACGGCTGGCAGCAGAAGCAAAAGGATAACGACCAAGGCTCCCCCGCCGGCCTTCATGATCACCAGGAGGCCCTGCAGTCCGGCCGTATCGGCCGTGGAGACCCACGCGGACAAGGCGGTGACCGCTACGACACAGAGGCCAACTGGTGCCAGCCATGTCCACCCAGCCAGCGGTTTTTTGTGTTCGATGGCAATGATCGCTTTCTGTTCCCCATGCCACAGCCGGCCGCGACAAGCCAGCAGGGCCAGGGAGTAGAGATGCATCAGGTACTGGCCTTGGGCGCGGCGGCGGAGGTCGACGGTCCCTGTTTCGACGGCGAAGGCTTACGCAGCAATCCAGGCCAGAGCCGGGATATTACGAAGGCGGGCCCGTTCGATCCTCACGTTGTGCCGTGGTGTTCTGTGCTGTGTTCGCCCCGCGTGCGTCGTCCAGAGCGCAGGCTCCCCGGCCCGGCTCCGTCCCAGGGCCTGGCATTGTTGTGCTTGCGCTGGAGGCGCCGGACTTCCTTCAGAGTGGCTGCCTCGATCAGCTCAGAAATCGAGGCATAGCCCTCGAGGTGGCCTGCGGCCAGGAAGGCTGCCCGGACCTGGTCCGCATCCGTCGTGGTGAAGTAGGGGGCGAAGGATGAGGGCTTCTTCTTACTCATGGTCTTTCGTCTCCCAGAGAACTGGACCACCCTGATAGCTGCCGATACGGGTGTTGTTCCTGGCCCGGCGGACCTCGGCCATGGTCATCGTGTTGGCCCGCTCCGCCACGATATGGTCTTGGCACTGTTCGAGGATGATCTTTCTTCGGGCGATAAGATCGACCATTGCTTCCATGCCGTCCCGTTCGTCCTGATGCCCATGACCCAAACCCAACTCGTAGCCGTTCATCCAGATCCGCCAGGCCAGCCGGTCGCGGAGAATGAATTCAACCAGCTCTTCCTCATCCATGCCACTGCCCTACTCGCCCGTGCCGGTTGCGCCAGCCACGGTGGAAGCGTGCAGGGCGGCCACCTGATCTATGCAGTCCGGACGGAGGCCGGCCCAGTGGAAGTGATCATCCACCACAACCACAGGGGCCTGGGAGTAACCGAGCTCTTCACTGACGTACTCCAACGCGGCCGGCGTGCTCGTCAAGTCAACATCCTGAAAAGGGACTCCCAGAGCGGTGAACTTCTCGGCCGTCTTGCGGCATCCGAAGCATCCGGGCTTTGAATAGAGGGTGATTCTCAGCATGGTCAGTACCTGGTTTCGTATCATCAAAAAGTTTCGTTCGCCTGTGCTGCTGTATACCTCTAATTATACTCTTCATTCATATGAATAAACAGGTGTTTTAGCCCTACAATTCAACGAACTTGACCAGCAATTACCCACTGCTTTCGATGTCGTTTCTGGCGTGCGCGACGGCAGGTAGGTGTGGGGCAAGAACGGATAGAACCTCGCTGGACGTCCCCCAGACGCCTGAAAACTCTCCACCACCGTTGGTTCCTGTGCCTGGCCAACTAGTCCTGCCTCCGCCCTGGTGTCGTCATTGCTGAAAAATACCTCCGCCCTCCGACGGTGAGACGGCCTCGTTAGTCTTGGACCATGGGGAACTTGCCCGATAGCTGTCTCCTGATCGAGAGCACAAAAAGAAGTGGCCAGCCTATTGGGGGGCGGCTGGCCACTTCACATAGAACACTACAGAAACATTCTGACCGTTTGCCATGCACAGCCTCGAAGGTAACAACTGGCGGACGCGGAGCGTCGGGCAGCTGTTGCTGAGGCAGTGGCTGCGGAGCGGGGCCGGATCATTCACGCCCAGGCAATGGCGTTGCGGATGCTGGCACCAGCGAGCCTGAGCCAGAATCTGAGCAAGTCTAAGGCACGGTCGGCGAACAGAAAACTCAACCGCAACAGACACCAATTTCCACACTCACGACACGCCAAGGACCATCCCCAAGAATTCCCCGCGCTGGCGGGAGCTCTATGGGCCGAAAGTCCTAACACATCGTTTTGTTCGCGTCCCTGATACTGCGCAGTTTGGCAGTAACCGTCGGGTCTACAGCGGGGCCGGTAGAATTAGTGCGTGACTATTTTGACCCCTATGAAGACATACTCCACGATGCGGATTAGGGGTTCGTCGAGTCAGCTGTTGGTTAAAGCGCGAAGGGACCGGGTGCAACCGGTCCCTTGCTTTGAACTGCTAACAGTCCGTTGAGCTGGCTACGAAACCAAACTCTGTAACTTCATATCTACAGAATAGTTGTAAAAGCACGTACGTGCCTAGTTGGATGCTCGCGCCCTCGCCTTTTAGCGACTGGGAGGTTTCGCGTTTTGACTGCTAGGTGCCTACCTTTCAACAATTTTTCGTGTCTAGCTCCCTCACAGAAGGGAGCAACATCATGGACCAGCATTTTCCCTGGGATATGTTGACTTGCTTGGTGAACGTGGCACTCCTTGTTTGGACTGTCTTGTTCCTGACGCCGGGCATGTAGCCTGACGACAGCATGGCCGGTGACCCTCCTTATGGAGCGGTCCCGGCCATTGCTGTCGCTGCCGTTAGTCCTTCGATACGGGGCATTTCCCGTCTACGGTGGCCAGTATTTCTACCCACCCAAGCGCGTTGATAACTGATTTCAACCGGGCCGCCGTCCCCAACGGCCTAATTCATGATGCTTTGGCTATGGGGAGTTCGTCCCAGTGTGTGGTGTAGCGGGGGCTGAGCATGTCGCGTTTCATGGACCAATCAGGACCACCTTTAATGCCGGCTGGCCCGAGTCCGATACTCCCCCGCCCGTACTTCTTCGAAACATCTTCAAGCAGCTGCCCGATGTGGCGTTCCTCGTGTGGATTTTCAAAGAGTTCTAGGGGTGCTTGATTGCCGGTGGGGCGTAGATCAGTGACCATGATCCCGGCACGGACGTATTTGACGCCTTCAACGATTCTTGGTGGCAGGGCGTAGGCTGCCCGGGCCAACAGCATGGGATCTGCCGTGGGCATCGGCAGCGGCACGCACACGGAGGGATAGGACGTGTCGCCGGGGTTGTAGTAGGACGTGGCCCCAAAGGCCGTGAGTACTTTGGCTTGCAGGTTGTGTTTGGCAAGGCGGGCGCTGGCTTGCTGCGCGTACAAGCTCATGACCTGACGCATATCGGCTTGGGTAGTAATCGGGGTCGAAAATGAACGACTGAAAATCAGCTGATCTCGCCCGATCCGTTCTTCCTCCATCGGGATACAGGGCTTGCCCTGTAGCTCTACCGTGCGACAGCTCGATACGATTGCGTCGGCAACAAGGGAAACCTGTACCGATCGTGGGTTGATGTTGACGTGGTTGGAATTGCCGATTTGCCCAACAGGATCTATTCCAACGAAGTTGCGCGGGCCTGCGGATAGAGTCCCACCCCGCCGATAGAATGATGGCCTGCGGCCGTCTTTCACGTGACGCGCTATAGATTCCATTTTCCCGACAATAGGAGTCAAATATGACCTCGGTAGTCCGACTTGTGAGCGTTGTTGACATCAACGAAGGCTCAAATCCGCTCATGGTTTCAGTTTCGGTGACGCACATGGCCGAACTGGACAATGGACAGTCACTCCTACTGCTGGACGACCGTGGTTGGAATTCGAACCAACCCTGGACTGCATCCGATGCCGCGGAGATCCAAGAGACGGCACGCACTGTGGTTGGCCCCGATGAACCCTACGGCGACCAGACCATAGACGATGCAGTTGCAGCCTACTGGGACTACATTCGGAGAATTCTGGCAGAAGAGGGAATCAAGACAAGTTCAGCCAACCTCATGACAATCAAACATGATGTTGTCCTGAGTGACAGCGTGCTAGGGCGGCTTAACAGCGAGAACGGCCGCCTTGGCTGACTTGTGAATTTCCATAGTAGCTATTGCCTGGCTTTCTCAAATGAATCACTTGGCAAAAAATTGCAACCACCGTTGAACGCCAGAGGAGCGTACCAATTCCAATGAATTGGTACGCTCCTCTGGCGTTCATACTCCCAAATTCATCGACCCTCTTCCTGATCCGAATGGCCGCTCTTGGCTCCCAAATCAGGTGCAGTCTGCATCTATTCACAAAATTCGAAAAAGTCTCTGGTGCTACTGGCGGGGACAGAAAACTATGGTTGGGCTTTCAGCGGAGGCGTCTTGCAAGCCATGGGATTCGAGACACATAGGTTATGAGACACTCGACGACTGTCACTGGCAATGATTTTCTGATCAATTGAAGGCGGCAACTGACTAATGGCCAGATGATCAATGTTCAGAAGCTGAAAACTTCGTAAATTCCTGAAATACTACAGCATGTAGGTTTTGAGGTCTTTGTGTTTTTCTTGCCATTCTTTGCAGTCTGGGTGGCTAGCCAACCAGTGACGCAGCGCTCCCATGGCGTCGGTGATGTCACTGAGTAACGCTATTTGGCGGTGGATAAACGTCCGATCAGTGATGTTGTGGCGAATAGCATGGGCAGGTCCTTGCCGGTATTTTCTGACTTCACGCAGTGGACCGAGCAGCTTTCGCGCTTCTTCCTCGGATGCTCCTCCGCCCTGCATAAAGCGCTGAAGGCGATTCAGTGTAGCGATTCTCTGTCTATCTTCGCCGATTCCGGCTACGCCTGCACTGTCGAAGAACTGCGGACGTAGATTGTCCGATAGTACTTTGTCGAGCTGTACGACAAACTCATCCCACTCTCGTTGTGACGAGCGGAGAAGCCAACCCAAATCTGCTGGCCTTTCCGTAGTCCGAAACATGTTCTGTCCGAACGCCAAGGTTGAAAGTTCGTTCAAGTTCTCGAGTTCCATGAACAGCCGAGTGAAAGGTCCGACTGCATCCGGCCAGTGGCCCATCTGTGAATTCCACCAGAGCGGGTGGGGTTCTAGTCCAGACCCATCGACTTGGTAGGTCTCCCATCGTCTTTGGTGCTCAGGGGTCAGTGATACCAGATCACAGTGGAAAACGGCGACTCTCCGGACTATAGGTGAGTTGGGGTCGTCCGGATCGAAGCCACTGAGGTCATATGCGAAGCCAATATGGCTGAGTCCAACATGATCCCTCTCGAACACATCCTCGTGCTCAAAAGCCTCGTCTCTGAGGCCCATGCTTGCTCCAGCATCGCCAAAGCCAAAGCGGAAGCGGCTGTCGTTTCGGTATTGTTCGAGCACATCGAACTGAAAGTAGGCTAACTCCAATGTGCCCTTGCCCCGTGCCATCGCTCTTGCATATGGGCGTCCAGAGAATCGGTTCGGGAGGCGAACTCCCTTCATCCCCGCAGGTGTTGGATAGAGGCATACTCCATAGTCGGCAGTGTCGAGTTCATCGACGTCGTTGATCTGATCTTCGGGAGACCGTCGAGATGGCCACGGACGGATGTGGATATTCATGTAGTCAGAACTAGTCACCACCTGAAGCAAACCGGCTTCGATCAGCTCTACGGCGGGCATGCGTTCATCTACCGCGGCAGTCCCGCGGATATGATAACCGTTGAAATCTGGCGACTGGAGGTAGCGCTGACGGACGTTCTTCAGAAGGTCCGCGGCACCCTCACTTAAACTGGAATTAACATCTTCGCTCAACGCTGATCCTTTCGATCCGTCCAGTTTCAGTCGTTCACCTGATCGATGTCTGCCTAGCTCCAGCGCTCTAAGTGTGCACTCACGGTCGGCGCTCCTTTTGCTAGGGCCGTTCGGTAGTCGAGTGTTTTATCTCGTTGTAGTTTCCCGAGTACAACCACTGGATGGACGCCTATCCGCTGCGCGGTGGAATTGATCCAGCCCCTTCGCACGGCCGCTGGCGGTGCGGGCAGCCCCCCGGGAATCTGCCACTCGCCAGCCATCTCGTCAGCCGCTAGCTCTATGGGTTCGGTAGACGAATCTTCGTCTATAACGAGACGTTCGGATGTCACATGGCCTAGGACAATGTGAGCCACTTCGTGAAGCAGAGTAAAGAGAACAACATCGAGTCGTTTACCCCTACCTGACAGGGCAATTACCGGTTGCTGAATGTCGTCATCAAGAAGAAAGGAGGCTCCATTTAGCTTGCTTCCAGGGAATGCCTCGACGTAGACGAGGCGTACTCCGACGGCAGCAAAATCTCTGGGAAGCTCTGCAAACATGTTTGGGTCCGAAACCAAGGCAGACAGTCTTTCAGCAAGTTTCTTGAGCCCCTCGGCGTCGTATCTACTGGCGGTAATCTTTTGCGCGTGCTTACGGGCGCAGGCCAGCCAGGCTTTTTGAGTCGGGGTAGGCTCTTCGTCGCGGTTAGAACGACGTGCCGCTGCAAGAAAACGGGGGGTGTCTTCAATGTGTTCAATTTGAAACAGATCGACCAGTTCATTTTTCTGCTCCACCAAAGATCTGCCAGTCAAAATGCCGCGTTTGAGAAGTAAAGAAACCGGGGCAAGTTCATTCATCCGAGCGCGGAGCTTTACCTCGTCCAAGTCGATCCGGGTAGCGGCATTCTGAGCTTGATTCCAAAGGAGATAGGAATTCTGCAGATTTAGCCAGTACTCTGGGCCGGTCCCAAGAGCTGCCCCGATCTGAGCCGCTGACTCTCGGGTGATTTCCTTTTTACCGGCAATTATTTCCGAAACGAACTGTGCCGGGCGTCCAAGAATCTGGGCAAAGTCGCTCTGAGACCAATGACGCTCTTCAAGCTCCTCGGAAAGAAAATCCCCGGGAGGGAAAGCTTCAACGAGCTCGTGGGCCATAGTTATCAGTCCTTCAGTGGTAGTCAACGGCTTCAATGACGATGGCTATACGCCCGCCATCCTGCGTCTGGAACCGAAGAATAAGCCGATACTGCGTATCTATTCGAATTGACCATGTTCCAGCACGGTCCCCCTTCAGCTTCTCCAGATGAAGGGACTTCAACGCTCTTAAATCTTGATCGTTGACCGCCGCATGCAGTTGTTGGATCCGTCGTCTGTAAGCCTTAGTAACGTTTGGGGCCCAACGTGAAGTGCGGTGGTCTGGCTCGTAGGCGAGTTTCCGGAGATCCTCGTCCTCGTAGTCCACCTGCATTCTGTAAGCCGTCCTTCACCCCTGATGTGAATAACACCTTACAGGAAGAGGCCAATCTCTTAGGTATTACTATACCCGATTCCTTGATATGGCGCATCACCCTTGCGCACTATCAACTATGCGAGTAGGCTCATCTTGTCGGAACTATCCGGCACGTAAAAGGGCGGACCCGTGACAGCGGATCCGCCCAGCAACTTGAGGTCAGAACCGCAAGCTCCATGGTTAGTGGTAGTAGCGATTCTAACGGAGTCCACGGCGCCCAAGCATGGCCGCCCTCCCCCTTATATGAGTGTTCTGAGGAGGACACCATGGCACGATCAGTCAGCCGCAGCGCCAGGACCGGACGTTTTGTCACAAAAGCCACCGCCGCGCGATCCCCGCGGACGACAACGACGGAGCGAGTCGGCAGCGGAACCGGGAATGGACGCAGTGTGAATCGCTCAGCCTCAACGGGCAGGTTCGTCACCGACGCAACCGTGCGGCGGAACCCCAGTGGAACAATCACACAACAGGTCTGAAACCCCAAGGGGCTGAATCCAATATTTACGCCCCTTCAGAAGCTTGCATCCAAGTCCCTATGGGAAGTATGCACGCGAACCATTCAAAAATTAGGAGTAAATAGTGGCAGTAAGAATCACCCACGTACACATTGAGGGATTCCCTGAAGATCATCAGCACATCACCAGCTACAAGTGGGTAGATGAAGCAGACAACAAGACTGACACCAGTAGCAAACTGGCGATGATCGAGTGGATTGATGTGAAAAAAGGCCAGGCATATGTAGGAACCGGTTCTCTAAAGGTGAAAGTGGGCGTGGTCCGCCCTGAAAACGCTGCGCCGTACCTCCGCACTTACGCCGATAGCCAGTGGAACAACAACCTGCTGGCCCTGCCCAGGTTCTAGGTACAGAACGCGAGCCAAACAAGTGAAGTCACTGCGTCATTGACGCAGTGACTTCACTTGTTTGTGCCTTGGCATTTGACCGGATGTAGATTCCGCGACGTTCCGGCTGCCTGTAATGCCGGCCATTATCGAGGCGCGCGCAAACGATTTCTGAAAAATTCAAAACGACATGGTTTTCCGGGCGATATTCTCCTATAGCCGGGCCTGACTTGATGCCCGATGAAAGCGCCCCACCAGCAGCACTCCGAACTTCTCATAACCCTAGGGATAGGAGACGTCTCACCAACGTGGCATCCACTGCGACGGTGCTGCTCCACCTTTTGCCGTCTCGCGCTAGTTCGTTCATGGCGACGATTCTTATATCTATGTCTCGAAACTTTCAGTGCGAATCGCTGTATCAATCGTTAGTTTCGAGACACATTGAATCGGCCGAACAGCTAGCTATTCCATGCGACGCGATGGCACTAGGATGCTCTACTTCGCTCTTGGAGGCTACCGTTGAATTTTGGGTACCAGTGGCACTACTTATTTCCCGTCGCAGGGCTTTGATTTCTTCGTGGAGCAGTTCTACATGCTCGACTGTCAGAGACTGGGTTTGGACGTCTTCGGCTGAGACCTTATCAACTAACCAGCTCGCTAAAGTCGCGGTGACAGTTCCGAGCAGTGCTATGCCACCAATCATGAGTCCGACGGCGACGAGACGACCTGTGGTGGTGACTGGGGAAAGATCACCGTATCCAACTGTTGTGATCGTGACGACGGCCCACCATGCCGCGTCTGCAAAGGAATTGATGGACGCTTCTGCTGCAGTTTTTTCGGCTTCGTACATTGCTAGGGCACCGATATAGGTCAAGAGCGCGGATGCGGCAATGACATAGGTGACTACACGTCCGCGCAGGGCGTTTCCAGCGACTCGTTGGAGCACCCCTATGAGAGTTACGAGTCGCAACAGCCGTAAAGGGCGCAGCATTGGCAACACTACAATCGCCAATTCATGTATATGCCTGAAGAACCAGTTCAAACGCTGTGGCGCCAGCCACAGGGAGATTCCATAGTCAATCAAAAATAGTACCCAGGTGGTCATCATGAACCAGCCCGCTATCTGGGCTACGGACTCCGATGCCAATACTTGGACAGAATAGGCTGCCAAGAACAGGACTGAAATACAGATTAACGGCCACTCGGAGAAGCGTTCCCATTGCTCTAAAGTCATGACGGAAGCCTATAGGTTCCCCATCATCCTCAAGACGGTGATAACCGGGTACATAAATTCACGCTATGGACGTTCCTATGTCACTCCGGCCTGATCGATGGAATGCTGTGGATCTACCCCGCAGCCTCGCCGGCACGTTTAATGGCGCGGTAGACGGTGGAACGGGCAACTCCGAAAAGCTCTGCAATTTCAGCCGTCGTATGCGTTCCTGCTAGGTGAATCGAAACCAAGAGTGCTTCTTGTGTTTTGGACAGCTTGGGCTGCTTACCTCGCAAACGTCCTTTTGCTTTGGCGACAGCCATCCCCTCACGAGTTCGTGCCCGGATCAGATCTGCCTCAAACTCTGCAACCATAGCCAGAACATTGAAAAGGAGCCTACCCACAGGATCAGTAGGGTCATGGACGGAACCACCGATACTGAGCTTGACCTCGCGACGGGTGAGTTCATCAACGATGTCCTTTGCATCGCGCAGCGACCGGGCCAGACGGTCGAGCTTGGTCACCACGAGTGTATCCCCGCCCCGGCAGGCTGCCAGTGCTTGCCCAAGCCCAGGACGGGCCCTGTTGGCGCCGGTGAGGCCCTGGTCGGTGAAGGTCTTCTCCGGTGACACCCCCATAGCAAGCAAGGCGTCTTTTTGGGCGGTGAGGTCTTGGTCAGTGGTGGATACGCGCGCATATCCAATCAGGAGTCCAGTCATGGTTTTCGAGTGTACCGTTTACGCCCCCTTCACCGGGCTTTTTCTCGGGCGGGTCATACGGGAATCTAATGCCTGCGGAAACTAGCGGATTCCAAAATTTCAGAAGGCGTATGCACACGCCCCGGTGGTGGACCGGCTTGCGGGACATTTTGAAAAAGTCAGCACAGAGCAACACTGAACGAACCTATAACGTGAATCTGCTCGGCCAATAGTAGCGTTGCAAGCAATTGCAAGTCTTATGGGAACCGGGCTGCTCGCGCAGCCCGACCAACCTGCAGTCACCAAGCATCTACGTCAACAGGAATTCAACATGCAAACTATCGAAGCCGCGCAACGCTGGGTGACAACATGGGCCACCGCTTGGCCACTCAAGGACGTGGATGCAATTGTCGGGCTGCAAGCTGACGACGGCGACCACTGGGCCTCGATGTTCAGACCATTGCGTGGGCCTAGCGGTCTGCGCGCTTATCTGGAGGAATGCTTCGCCGAGGAAACCCAACCGGCAGAAACATGGTTCAGCGAACCAATCGTCAATGGAAGTTTAGCTTCCGTCGAGTACTGGATCGTCATGTTCATCAAGGACCAACCAATGACCGTTTCAGGATGCACAGTACTTTCATTCGACGATTCAGGCTCAGTAACAACAGCGCGAGACTACTCACACGTCAAAGACGGGCACCACTTGCGACCTGAGCTTCCATTCCGCGCCTGACGCCACGCGCTGTCCCGTTGGAGGTTCCGCTTGCGGACGCGCCAGTGCCATGCAGACGATTCCTGAAGTCGCAATAGGCCCTCCCAGTCATCAGCGGCCAGCACCTCGCAGCCCCATCGATACCGGCGAGACCAATGATCATGACTCACCGCCATGCTCTTTGGCCAACGCCGGAAACGATCGGCGGGCCGTGCGCACATGCGCACTGTCCCCCTCATCATGCGATATTCTCATCCCTCGTTGGACGCTAGTTCCCGTCCTGATCTTCGTTCTGGCCGTTCTGACGGTCAGTACCCTCGTCTTGTTCGTCCTGCTGGTCAGGGCCTTCGTGCTGGTTCTCCGCACCATCCTGTTCTTCCACTGATGGTGTTGGTGGGAGTTGTGTGTTGTCGCAACTGGTTAGCAAAAGGGCTCCGGCAAAGAGCAGGGTGGAGCCCAAGACTGCTGTGGCTCGGGTTTTCATGGAGATCCCTTTCGTAGGTGGCTGTCGACATGGGGAAGACCGTCAGGAGCGCATCGACCTCGTGATGCTTTGTAGCGGGAGGCGTCCCGGCAAAGCGGATCGCCCAAGTTCCCCATATCTCGTTTGGCTATCCGAGGAGATAAGTGCCGGGATGAACGGGCATGCAGTGCCCGCTGTCGACGAACTGGCCTCGGGTTCAGCGGCCGAAGAGGTCATCAAGTCCCGGCAAGGAGAAATTGGATCCGACATCGTTGAACTGCTCGCCAAGGCCCGAGACGGTTTCACCGGCATTGGCCGCGAACTCTCCCATCCCTCCGGTCAGGCCCTCAAGGTCGATGCCGTTGCCCAGGGCGTCGAAGTCGATTCCGATGTTTGACGCCTGCTCCAGGAGCGGTCCGGCCAGCGAGCTGACGACGGCTCCCCCGGCGACGGCCGTGAGAACACCTCCTGCCAGGAGCCCTGCCCCTGCCGCGGCGCCTCCCACCATCACTCCGCGACCGATGCCGCTGCCCGTGCGTGAACTCCCCCCGTCGGCGCGGGCAAGCAGGCCGCGGAGAAAACCGGGCCGTCCGGCCTCCGCGCGGCCCGCAGTTCGTGCCAGGTCATCGGCGCCGGAGGTTCGGGGATGGTCCTTGGTGGGAAGTTCCGTGCGCATCCGCTGCTGGATTTGATCCCGCTGGGCCGGTGTCAGGCGTTCGAAGGCTTCGCGGTGCATCTGTTCTATCTGGTGCGGATCGGCGGTTTCCAGGAGGTAATCGTAGCGCGCGATCGCTGCCCGGTCGGCGTTGTTGATCTCCTCGGATGCCGTGCGCGAACCGGAGCGGTGCGACTGGGCGCGATACGCATCGCTGGAAGCTGGCCGGCGGCCGGCAGAAGCCTCGGTGGCGCGTCCGTCGCCAGTCAGGGTATCTGCTGCATTGCGGACGATCGCACGCCAGTCGTTCTGGCCGGCGTTCTTGGGCTGATTCGTCGTACCGGACTTGTCCAGTGCTTTCTGGGCGAGGCCCGCGAGTTTGGAGAGCATGTTCATTTGGAGTAATCCTTCGTGGTGGAGGGGTCGCCCGGTGCGGATACACTGGGACGTTTTTGGTTGCCGCGGGTCTTGAGCAGGCTCGCCACGGTGGCCACGGTGATCGTGGCGGCAATAAAGATGAGGGAGAAGGAGATCGGGATTTCGGGGATCCACAACAGCGGCTGCCCGCCGTTGATGAAGGCAATCTCATTGACGTGCAGTGCGTGGAAGACGAGCTTCACGCCAATGAACGCCAGGATGACGGCAAGGCCTTGGGAGAGGTAGACCAGTCGCTCCAGCAAGCCGCCGATGAGAAAGAACAGCTGTCGTAGCCCCATCAAGGCAAAGACGTTCGCCGTGAAGACGATGTAGGCCTGGTCGGTGAGGCCGTAGATGGCGGGGATCGAGTCGACAGCGAAGATCAAGTCGACGAACCCGATGGCGATGATGGTGAGCATCATCGGGGTAACGAACCGCTTGCCGTCCTTCTTCACGGTGAGCTTGTCTTCGTGGTACTCATCGGTCACCGCCAGGTGGCGGCGTATGAAGCGCATGAAC
>NZ_JBTNDB010000034.1:0-35634 GCF_054511175.1 Arthrobacter sp. Sr24
TTTCGCGATGCATGGGATCGCTTTCAACGACCTAGCGAACCGCCGTATGCGAGGCCCGCACGTACGGTGGTGTGAGAGGAGGGGCGGGAAACCCGCCCCTCCTACTCGATTTTCCGGGCGCGTGGTCGAGCTGATCGGTTTTGACCTCCTCAGCCCCGGATTGGCGGGTTAGCGGCCAACAAACACGCGGTGAGAACCGCCGTCGAACGTCCGGGCGAACGGCGTGATCCCGTGACTATGGTTCGCCTAAGTGTTTGAATGGGAAAAAGGAAGGGGACACTCATGTCAGATAAATTCTCCGTGGGAGACCACGTTTCATGGAACTCCGAGGCCGGCCGAGTCTCCGGCCACGTCAGCAAAGTCCACACCTCAGATTTTGATTACAAAGGCCATACCCACAGGGCGTCCGAGACGGATCCGCAGTATGAGATCAAGAGCGATGAAACCGACCATATTGCCGCTCACAAGGGCGGTGCCCTGAAGAAGATCCAAGGCAAAAAGCCTGCATCAAAGTCAGGAAAATCTGAAAAATGACGGGTGAGGAACCGTTTCCCATCGCCACGATCGGGCACTCGAACCAGTCGCTGGAGGAGTTCCTAGATCTGCTCAAGGAGCATGGGATTGAACGGGTGATGGATGTCCGGAAGTTGCCGGGATCCAACAAGTACCCGCACTTCAACGCCGATACCCTCAGCGGGGTTCTGCGTGAGCAGGGCATTACCTTGGTGCGCATGGAGGCGCTGACGGGGCGCCGGCCCGTCAGTAAAGTCATCCCGTTTGCGGTCAACGCGTGGTGGCAGGTCCGCAGTTTCCACAATTATGCAGACCACGCCATGTCAGAGGAATTCCGTCAGGCGCTTGCCGAGCTCCAGAAGCTAGGCTCAGAACATGCCACGGTTTTGATGTGTTCGGAGGCTGTCTGGTGGCGGTGTCACCGGCGCATCATTAGCGATCACCTGCTTGCTCACGGGGTGAAGGTGCTGCACATCCTTGGCCAGGGATCATCGAAACCGGCAGAACTCAGTGAAGGAGCCGTTGTTGGACCGGACTTGCAGGTCAGCTATCCTGCGACCGATTAGTCGGATAGCCGGCGAGTTACAGCTCCGCGATAACGAACTTCTTCATGCCGAGCATTCGTTGATATGCGCCGGGGCGCTGCATCAGTTCACCCATGTTCTGGGGGACAATCTGCCAGCTGACCCCAAAGCGGTCCACCAACCAGCCGCACTGCTCGGCCTCCGGCACACTGCTCAGGGCATCCCACAAGGTGTCGATCTCGTTCTGATCCGTGCAATCGACCTCCAGTGACAAGCCCGGTGTGAACGTGAAGTCATGGATGGCCCCACCGTCCATGGCGGAGAACCATTGGCCATCCAGCGTGAACTCGGCAAACGTCACCGCACCGCTATCGCCCTGCGTCACCACCATACCCGGGCCGGAGTTGGGGAAGAGGCCCTGATAGAGGTCCATGGCCTGCTGGGCCTGAGCGGTATCGCCGGTGAATAGGAGCTGCGGGATCACCAGCGGGCGCGGTTCACCTGCAGGGTCGGTCAGCATCAACTGCCAGTTCACGCCGTACCTGTCCTCTACCCAGCCATAGAGCTTGCTATGCGGGTACTCGCCAAGTTCCATGCGGACCTGGCCGCCGTCTGAGAGCGCATCCCACATGGTGGTGATCGCCTCGCGCGTGACTGCTTCGTCGCCGTCGAACATCAAGGGGTCCATGCTAAGGATGAAGGAAATGGCGGGAGTGGGGCGGAACTGGTCACCGGCGTTGATCAGCCGGAGCCGGTAGTCGCTGATGGTCACGTCGACCACGAGCGGCTGCCCGCCGAAACTCTGTTGGAAATCCGGAAGGTTGTCTTCGGGGTAGGACGCCACCACCTCCATGGACGCCTTGGGGAACACTGACGCGTAGTAGTGTCCGACGTCGTTTGCGTTACCTTGGCACCAGATATTCGGCACGATTCGTTGCATGATTTCCTCCTGGGGGCTTTCACAGCATGGCACGGCCACTGGCGCCCTTCAAGTGTTTGGCCTGGCAATTTTGGGAGGGTTGCCGAGTGATGTTCGGTGAGCTCCCATTTTGAGTCCCTACAATGCGTAATATGCTGAAAACGCGCTATGAGAGTTCCTGTACCGGTCCCTTGGCTCCGCTGTAAGTTGCCCGAATCAACTCCAGCGTCAATGATTCAGCACGGTGGGCAGCCCAAGTTTTCCGCCTCGCAAGTTTTCCGTCTAGGGCAAATGCGCGAATCTTGCGGTCTGGGTCCATCCGGCGTGGACGCGCACCGCCGGCCCTAGCAGGTATTACTCGTTACTGATCCTGCCGCCGGCTTTCTTAGTCTTTGCAACAGAAGGAACCACCGAATAATGACAGATAGATACGACCAGGACTTGAGCAACCTCAAAAAGTTCCGAAGCGGTGTTTCACGATTCATGCTGTCGTACCAGTTCGGGATCGACGAGATGATGACCAAGATCAATATCCTGAAGTCCGAATTTCAGCACCTCCATGACTACAGCCCCATCGAGCATGTTAATTCGCGGTTGAAGACCCCCGAAAGTATTCTCGCCAAGGCGCGCAGAGACAATCTCGCATTGAGTTTCCCGGACCTGCGCGAAAATATGCGTGACATCGCGGGGATCCGCATCACCTGCAGTTTCATTTCCGATGCCTACCGGGTGGCCGAGATGATCACCGCCCAACGTGACGTAACCGTACTGGCCGTCAAGGACTACATCGACTCTCCGAAACCCAACGGCTACAAAAGCCTGCATTTGATCGTGTCCATCCCGGTCTTTCTCTCTACATCTGTGGAGACGATTCCTGTGGAGATCCAAATCCGAACGATCGCTATGGACTTCTGGGCCAGTCTGGAACACAAGATCTACTACAAGTTCGACGAGGAAATTCCTGCGGTCCTGCTGGCAGAACTCAAAGAGGCAGCCGACGTAGCCAATAGCTTGGACGTCAAGATGGAACGCATCCATGACGAAGTGCGGGATGTTCGACGAAAATCAGCTGCTGACGACGAAGAGGACTACGACGTTGACGCAGCCGTTGCCAGTCTCACGTCTCAGAAGAATCTGGACTATTTCCTCTGACAAACGGGTCAGCTGGATCTTTGCTGCGGCGAATCGCACTTGTTGCGGTGATTCGCTGTGATGGTGCCACGGTGGACTGATGCCGGTGGGCGCTGATTAGATCCGTGGGCCTTCCTCCGGAAGCATAATCACGGGAGAACAGCCATAATCCGATCGTCTTCATCGCCCGGGCTTCCGCGTCCGTCAGTGTTGTTGCTGAGGAACCACAAGGCTCCGTCTGGGGCAACAGTGACGTCTCGGAGGCGGCCGTATTCTGCGCTGAAGTAGTCGGTGGAGGTGGTGGGGTTTGCTACCGGAACGGCGCGCAGCACTTGTCCGCGCAGGTTGGCGATGTACAAAACACCGTCGAGTTCGGTCATACCGCTGGGGCTGGCCACATCCGGTGTCCACTGCTGGACCGGGTCAATGAACCCCTCAGCGTTGGCCATTCCTTCCACTGTTGGCCAGCCATAGTTGGCGCCCGCCGTAATGATATTCAGCTCGTCCCACGTGTTCTGGCCGAACTCCGAGGCGAACATGGTGCCGTCCTGCGCCCAAGCAAGTCCTTGCGGATTCCGGTGCCCGTAGCTGTACACGAGGGAGTCGGCGAATGGATTGTCCTCGGGTACCTCGCCGTCGGGAGTCATCCGCAGGATCTTTCCACCGATGGAGTCGAGGTCCTGCGCCAGGTTGCGTTGTCCGGCGTCGCCCGTGGTGGCGTAGAGCATGCCGTCGGGGCCAAAGGCGATGCGGCCACCGTTGTGGTTACTGGCGGAGGGGATGTCCTCAAGGATGGTTTGGGCCTGCCCCAAGGTCAGTGATCCCGGCTCGCCGGTGACGCTGAACCGCTGAATGCGGTTTCCCCCGGCCGCGGTGGAGAAGGCGTAAATGCGTCCTTGGTCATCGACAGCCAGTCCCAAAAGTCCGCCTTCGCCTACGGCCTCCACATCCGCGACTGTCCCGATGGCGCGAGTGGTTCCATCCTTGGCAAGCTCCAGAATGCGCGCGCTGTCGCGTTCGCTGACCAGCGGCGTCCCCTCGTGAAACACCACTGACCACGGTGCGGCGAGTTTTGTGGAGACGGTTGCAGGGGTGCCCATGCCCGACAGCGGCACTTGGCTTCCGGTGGCGGGGTCGGTGGCGGGGTCGGTGGCTGGGCTGCTGGAGGTAGGGCTTAAGGACGACGGCGATGAAGCTGGCGGTGCTGCTGTTGTGCACGATGAAAGCAGAATGCCGGCACTGAGGCTCAAGCCCAAGAAAGCGGCGGCGGATGAACTGGTGCGGGTCACAGTTGGCTCCTGAAGTAGTTGCGTCCTTTACGGCTACGCACGGTTAGGGTGTGGCGCCTCAGTCGGTTGACGGCACGATCTCGACGGTGACTGGGCCATCTTCGAGTTGGGCCAGTTGTTCAGCGGTGGCGTTGTAGGTACCGAGGTGGATGGTTTGATCGGAGTACCCGATCCCGTCCGTGTTGTAGTAAAAACCAATGTTCCCCCAAGGGATGAAGTAAATAAGGTCGCCATCTTCGGGGTCCGAACCGAGGGAGCCTTCCGTGACCAAGTCCCGAGGGAGTGCCGCGATCTTTTCCTTTCCCGCAAATTCCTTCACCGGCAGTGTTAGTGGAAGCAGGGAAAGGAAGTCTCGTGCCGTGGGATTGCCCTGGTTGATGGTGACCTCAACCGTTGTCTCCGGCGATGTGAACCGGACGATTGTTTTCTCGGCCGCGACCTCTGGCTGCGCGGATGTTGCCGATGGGCGCGATGCTGTTGGTGCTGCGGCAATGGATGGTGACGAGGCCGGTACTGGCGACGTTTCGGCGTCGGTGGGTCCGGAGGTTGCGCAGCCCGACAGGGCCATCAGCAGGGCGAGTACCGCTGCCAATGACCCTGTCAGGGAGAGTCTGCGATGCATTAGAGCGTTGCGGTGTCGATGACGAAGCGGTAGCGAACGTCCGAGGCGAGAACACGGTCATAGGCTTCGTTGATTTGGTCCGCGGAGATGACCTCGATCTCGGCGCCCAGCCCGTGTTCGGCACAGAAATCAAGCATCTCTTGGGTTTCGCGGATGCCGCCAATGGTGGAGCCGGCAAAGGAGCGCCGGCCCATGCTCAGGGCGAACGCGTGAACGGGCAATGCCTCAGGCGGCGCTCCCACAAGGACCAACGATCCGTTGAGGGAAAGTAGCTGCAGATACGCGTTGATATCGACGGCGGCGCTGATGGTGCTGATGATCAGATCGAAGCTGCCCGCCAAGTCGGTGAACGTCGCAGGGTCGCTCGTCGCATAGTAGCGATGAGCGCCGAACTTGAGTCCGTCGTCGTGCTTGCTCAGGGTTTGGGAGAGGACGGTGACCTCAGCTCCCATGGCGGCGGCAATCTTGACGCCCATGTGGCCGAGCCCGCCCATGCCAACAATTGCGACCTTTTTGCCTGGGCCTGCGCCCCAGTGGTGCAGGGGTGAGTAGGTGGTGATGCCGGCGCAGAGCAGCGGTGCGGCGACATCGAGCGCGAGGCCTTCGGGAATGCGCACCACGAAGTTTTCGGTGACCACCACGTGGGTGGAATATCCACCTTGAGTAATGGTTCCGTCGCGGTCCATGGCGGCGTACGTTCCGGTGTTTCCGGCTAGGCAGTACTGTTCCTCACCGGCCAGACAGTGGGTGCATTCGCCGCAGGAATTGACCATGCAACCGACTCCCACACGATCGCCCACTGAGTGGCGGGTGACCTCGGAGCCAACCTCCGCGACGATGCCGGCGATTTCATGTCCGGGGGTCAGCGGGTAGCTTTGCGGCCCCCAATCGCCACGGACCGTGTGGATATCGGAGTGGCAGATCCCGGCAAATTTGATGTCTATGAGGACGTCGTGCGGGCCCACGTCGCGGCGTTTGATCGTGGTGGGTACGAGTGCTTCGGTGGCGGAGGGGGCCGCGTAAGCCTTGACGTCTAGCATGGGATCTCCTGGTGTGAATCGATGAATCAAATGTAGTAGAACAGCGGATTTGTGGGGCGGTGGGGATGGGCAGCATTCTCGCATTGGGTTCTATTCACAATAGCGCTTAGCCTGCCAGCTCCAGATAAAGCGACGTGTGTAGCCCGTCGTGGCTGGGCCCGGTAGGTTCTGCCTGAATGGCTCGCGTACTCGAAGCGCTCCCATGCCTTCAATGCAATTGCGGCTCGGCCAGTATGGAAAGCTTGAGTCATGATTCCGCAGAACCCGCATTCCGCCCGCCGCGGCTTCGCCACCGCAGCAATAGTAGGCATCACAGTTTACGTCCTGGTCGACGTGGTGCTCCAATTCCTCCCGCCGCACTACAGCGTGATCAGCGACGCCGAAAGCAACCTGGCCGTGGGTCCTTTCGGATGGATCATGAACCTGAATTTCCTTGGCCGCACCCTAACCACCCTGTTCGCATTGGCCGCCATCAACCTGATCGGCCCCACCTCAAGAGCCCGCAGAACGGGAACATGGCTGATGCTCGCCGGTGGTCTGTCGTCCGCGTTACTGGCGTTTTTCCCCACCGATGTTGAAAACGAGGCCGGAATTCTGGAAATGACCACCGTGGGCACCGTGCATCTCGTCGTGGCAGCCTTGGGTTTCCTGGCGGCACTGGCCGGCATTTGGGTGCTGACGCGCTGGATCCGATCGAGCCATGAACTGGCCAAAACCTATCCAACGGCACTAATTTTCACTCTCCTTGCCGGTGCAGGGCTCGCATCATTGATCCTGACCCACATCATGATGCCGGACCTGTTGGGACTCGCCGAACGGATCTGTCTGGCCGGCCTCTTGGGCTGGGTACTAGTTGTGTGCGCGAACATCAGGAAATTGCCGCTGCAGAACCTACCAGAATCGACTGTCCCGGAAATGGTCGACGGCGGTGCGGGGCGGACTGAATCTATGCCGTCATGACCCGCTGGGGTAAGGCCGCGCGCCACGCAATAAGGCCCCTTCCCGTTGAGGCCAGTTCGCGTCAATTCACCGGATCCATCTGGCGAGCTCCGGTGCCCTAGTTTTCAATCTCAATCTCCACCGTGGACACCGCTGTCTCGTTCAGTCGTCGAGGACGAGTACTGCCTTGCCCTGGAGCCCGCCCTTGCCCAACGATGAAAGAGCCTCGGGCAACGCCTCAAAGGGGACAGTTTTGCCTACAACGGGCCGGATGGCACCTGAATCGATGAGGCCAGCGAGTGTCCGGAGCTGTTGGCCGTTGGCGTTCATGAACATGAACTCTTAACTAACCCCACGCTTCTTCGCCTGCCGACGAATGTTGCTGCTCAGCGCGGCTACTACGAGCCGCACCAGCGGGTTGAGCTGAGCGGAGCGAGCAAAAGCAGGGTCGGGTGGGCCTGAGATTCCGATGGCCTTGCCCCCGGATTTGAGAACCCGAAGTGACTTCTCGAGATTCGTCCCGCCCTGGCTGTCTAGTACAAGGTCAAAGCCGCTGAGCAGCTCAGAGAAGTCCTGCGTTCGGTAGTCAATGACCGTATCGGCACCAAGCTCTTTGGCGAGTGCGGCGTTGGGGACGCTGACCGTTGTGGCAACCGTGGCGCCAAGGTGCTTGGCAAGTTGGATAGCAATCGAGCCCACACCGCCGGTTCCAGCGTGAATGAGGACCTTCTGGCCGGCCTTCAGCTGGCCCCGTTCAACCAACCCTTGCCATGCAGTCAATGCCACTAGAGGTAAAGAGCCAGCCTCCTCGAGGGTCATCGATGCGGGTTTGAGGGCCACATCGTCCTGGTCGATAGCGATGCGTTCGGCAAAGGTTCCGATGCGACCATCGCGGGGACGAGCGTAGACCTCGTCACCTACACTGAATTTCCCAACCTGGGCGCCGACGCTGATGACTGTGCCTGCGACGTCGTGCCCTAAACGAAAAGGCGCCTTGTACGGCAAGATCAGCTTGAATTCGCCCAAGCGGATCTTTTCATCCAGCTGGTTCAAGCCTGCGGCCTGAACTTTGACCAAGACGTCATGGTCGCCAACAGTTGGCTCAGGGACTTCTGTTAGGTCCAACGCTTGCTTGTACTTGCTAACAATGAAAGCTTTCATGGGATTGCTCTTTCGGGGGGTGCTGATGCAGTGTGGCTGAGTGGTTGCTTGGCGCAGCAGTGATGGGGCAAGCGTTAGTTTTTTGCGGCAGCCAGCTGGGGGTAGAGACCCTCGATGGGTGCGCTCAATGCGGCCTTGAGATTCACGGAGGCGGCATCGGCCAGCACCTCATAGTCACCAGTTTCGACGGCGTCAAAGGCTGCTCGCACTACCTCGGCCGGATCAACTTTCGCTGCGGAAGTGTGCGCGGACATGGGCGTATCAACGTAGCCTACGTGCACTCCCACGACGTGAACGCCGGCCGGAGCGAGCTCCAGCCGTAAAGAGTTTGTCGCCGACCAGAGAGCTGCTTTCGTGGCGCTGTAGATCCCCGCAACGGCCAACCAGCTCAACGCCGAATGCATATTAATGATTGCCGAGCCTTCTTTTGCCGCCAGGGAAGGTGAGAAGGCGCGGGTCAGGAACAGCGGACCGAGGAAGTTCGTTTCAATGTTTTGGCGAATCTCGTCCTCACTGTGATTGAGAAGCCCTTGGCTCGAGACTGAGATGCCCGCGTTGTTGATCAGCACCGTCACATCGTCCGCGGCTTCCACGGCGGCGCTGATTGACTGGGAGTCGGTGACGTCTAAGGCGAGGGGGACAATGCGTGGATCGTCCCAGGTGCGTGGGGTGCGGGCGCTGGCGTAGACCTTGCTGGCTCCGCGGGCGAGGGCCTCGGTGACGAAGTGGGTGCCAAGACCGCCGTTGGCTCCGGTGACAAGGACGATTGATCCGTTGAGTGATGGCATGGAGATGAACTTTCTGTTGGGACTTTACTGTCTTGGCGCGATGGAGCGTTGCGGAATGGAAGTGGAAGCGCCCAGGCTAGCGCCCGGCGAGTTCCATGGCCGGGTAGTCGGTGTATCCGGCTTCGCCGCCACCGTAGATCGTTGATGTATCGAGTTCGTTGAGCGGAGCATCGGTGCGGAGCCGCTCGACGATGTCTGGATTGGCCAAGGCAAAACGCCCCAAGGGAGCCATGTCCGCCAGACCTGCATCGATATCGTTGGCAATTTGTTCCCGGGTGCGGCCGTAACGGACCACGAGCAGTGCCGTTGGCCAGAGCTCTCGCAAGGACGCCAGCAGCTCGTCGTCTCCTACGTGGTGTAGGTGCAGATAAGCCAGTTTGAGTAAAGCGAGTTCCGCCACCAGATGTCGGTACTGCGCGCGGATACTCTCGGAATCGCCTTCGTTGATTCCGCCTAAGGGCATGCCGGGGGAGAGGCGGATTCCGACGCGTTCGGCACCGATTTCTTCGACGACGGCGCGGGCGATCTCAAGCACAAAGCGAGATCGATTTTCAATGGAGCCACCGTAGGAATCCGTGCGGTGGTTGGCATTGGGTGAGAGGAACTGGTGGAGAAGGTAACCATTGGCGCCGTGGATCTCAACGCCGTCGGCACCTGCCGCAATGGCGGAAGCAGCAGCATGCCGGAAGTCCGCAATGGTGGTGAGGATACCGTCGTTGTCCAGTTCGAGGGGCACTGGACTTAGCTGTTTTCCAGTGGCAGTTACCATCTCTACCTCGGCGGAGATTGCCGAGGGCGCTACGGGTTGGCGATGATGGGGCGTGTTATCCGGGTGGGAGACCCGGCCAGCGTGCATCAACTGAAGAAACAAAGCACCACCTTCGGCATGTACGGCCTGGCTTACTTCGCGCCAGCCCTCGATCTGGGCAGGGGTGTAGATTCCTGGCGTATTCAAATATCCCTGACCGTCGGCAGAGGGCTGAATGCCTTCACTGATCAGCAGTCCCAAGGAAGCCCGCTGCCCGTAATAGGTTGCAGTGTGAGGCCCCGGCGTACCGTCCGCAGTGGCACGATTGCGGGTCATGGGGGCCAAAGCCAAGCGGTGTGAAAGCTCCAAGTCGCCAAGGGTGAAAGGTTGCCAGAGGGAAGCGTTGTTCATGGAAGTGCTAGTCCTTTGCATCGGTTGTGATGTCGGGGTTGGTGCTGAGGGGTGTCACGCCGGAACAGCGCCCACGTGCGGAGACTGATTGCTGCCTCGACATGAAAGAATCGAAGGAACCATCGCCGCACTCAGCAGTTCTGACTATACTCATAACTGAGTGCAGTCATAAAATATTCCCGGAGGAAACCCGTCATGTCTTCAATGCCCATACAGCTCGGGCGGCGCGAGCGGAACAAGCAGCAAAAGCTTGAACGCATCATGGCCGCCGCCTGTGAACTCTTTGCCCAGCATGGAGTTGACGATGTCACTACTCAGCAAATTGCGGACAAGGCTGATATTGGCGCGGGCACGTTGTTCCTCTATGTAAAGAGCAAAGGAGAATTGCTCCTGATGGTGCAGAACTCCACCTATGCGCAGGCGCTGCTCCGGGGCCAAAAAAACGCCGACGGTCTGCCGCACACTATCGACGCCGTGATGGCGATTGTTCGCGCCGTGGTGGAGTGCAACCGCACGCAGATCGATAACGGGCGTACTTATCTGCGCGAGATGGTCTTTGGCGATCACGAAGAGCCCCATCACCGCGAGGCTCTTGGGCTCAACGCTCAAACGGAGTCAGCCATCGCAGCGCTCCTGCAGAGGGACGGAAAGCTCGGGGCGCGTGATGCCGCGCTGCTGGCTAGGACCGTTTCTGCCGTCATGTTTGTGGCCATGGCGGCATCGGTCTACGCGGAGAGTCCCGTTGAGGTGCTCATCGCGGGCATCAAGGAGCAGCTGCGCGCCATCCTGCCGCACTGAAGCGGGGCCTGAAGCAAGGACCGGTTCCAGGGTAGGACTGTCAGTCCTAGGAATGGCAGGGTATGGCGAAGCTCCTTTCGCGGCACCAAAGGCGGATACTGTAGCTTGCAGAGAAGCTCAGGTTCTTGCACCGGACAACAACGGCAGTGGCACTAAGTACCTACAGTGAGGGTTCCCCATGAGAATTGCAGTAACAGGCGGAAGTGGAAAACTGGGTCGGCACGTAGTGCGGCGGCTGGTTCAGGATGGGCACCAGGTGCTGAATCTGGACCGTGCAGGTGAGCGGAGCCCGCAGCTGGTCGTGGTGGACCTACGCAACTATGGCCAGGTACTGGACGTCCTTTTAGGGCTCGATGACAGACACGACGGCTTTGACGCCGTGGTGCATTTGGGCGCCATCCCAGCCCCGGGCATCATCCCAGATGCCGCCACCTTCGAGAACAACATGGTCTCCACCTACAACGTCTTCCAAGCGGCTCGTCGTGCGGGGATCAAGAAGGTTGTGTATGCCTCAAGTGAGACGGTGCTGGGGCTCCCGTTCGACGCTGACCCTCCTTACCTTCCGGTGGATGAAGAATATCCAGCCCGTCCGGAAAGTACTTATTCACTGGTGAAGCATCTGGAAGAGCAAATGGCCAAGGAGCTGACCCGTTGGGATCCGGAGCTGAGTATCAGCGCGCTACGTTTCTCCAACGTCATGGACGTGCAGGACTATGCCGCGTTCCCTGCCTTTGATGACGATGCCACAGCCCGAAAGTGGAATTTGTGGGGTTACCTTGACGGCCGGGACGGTGCGCAAGCCGTAGCTCGAGCACTTGAACATGGCCAGCCGGGTTTTGAAGCGTTCATCATCGCTAACGCTGATACCGTCATGACTCGTTCAAGTGCCTCGCTTGCCGCTGAGGTTTTCCCGAATGTGGAAGTGCGCCAAGATCTGGCGGAGCACCAGACATTGCTCTCCATAGACAAAGCAAAGCGGCTGCTGAAATTTGCGCCCGAACACAGCTGGCGCGAGCACCAGTAGCAGGCCGGCAGGGCAAGGCGGCGAGGGCCGGCTGGTAGCAAGTCGGCCCTCACAGACATTGCCAGTTCGCCGCAGCCACAGGGCGGTCTGGGCGCAGCTCGGATCTCAGCGTGGGCAAAGAGATCCACCTCCGGGTGCGGAGGTAAATGGCACCGGAGCGCACGCCGTCGGAAGCTAACGCCGCAGTCTCGTTGCCTAGTTACCGCATAGCAGGCGCAGAGGAGAATTCCGTAAACTCGTGCAATCGGTTGCCAGCCAGTAGGGTGAGTCCTACATATCCACTCGATTCGAGAGCAAGGTTGGCGCACATGGCAGAGACATTTTTTCAGATTGTTGTCCGTTACACGGTGAAATCCGGCGAAGTTGAAACGGTGCTGCAATTACTGGCCGAGATGGCCGCTGCCACGCGCCAAGAAGCAGCGAACATCTCCTACGATTTCTTCCAAAGCACCGAGAATCTTGAGCAGATCGTCATTCTGGAACGCTACACCGACGCCGCCGGATTCGCCGCCCACCGCGAGTACGAACACATTGAACGAATCGGCGCAGCGCAGATCATCCCGCGCCTGGCCAGCCGGTCCATTCAAACCTTCGACAACGCCACCGACTCCTAAGCCGGTTCGGAACCAGGCTGCCCCACAGGACCCATGCCGAAGGAATGCAACGTTGGGGGAGCGGCCGTCAGCAGAGAACGTGTGTACTCATGCGCCGGAGACGTAAATACCGATTCCGTTGGTCCCGATTCAACCACTTCACCCGCACGCATGACCATCACGTCATCGCTCATGTGCCTGATGACGGCAAGATCATGGGAGATAAAAAGGTAGCTGAGCCCGAGGCGCTGCTGCAGCTCATCCAACAGATCAAGCACTTGAGCCTGCACGGAAACATCCAGCGCCGAGACCGGCTCGTCGCAAATTAGCACCTTCGGGTTCGGCGCTAGTGCACGGGCAATAGCCAGCCGCTGACGTTGTCCGCCAGAAAGCGTGGCCGGATTTCGCTGTACCGTCTCTGGCGCCAACCCCACCAGCCCAAGCAACTCCTCGATACGGCCGGTATAAGCGCGTGGTTTACGCGTCTGCCCAAAACTGAGGGCATCAGCCAACACCGCACCGGCCGAAAGTCGCGGATCGAACGATGATAACGGGTCCTGGTACACCGCACCCAGTGTGGAACGACGGCTGCGGCGGGCCGATTCCGGAACCTGACTCCACGGCTCACCTAGCAGTTCCACGGTGCCCGAATCCGGCGTCAGCAGGCCCAGCGCCATCCGCGCCGTGGTGGTCTTCCCGGAGCCAGATTCGCCCACCACACCGAGAGTTTGGCCCGGCAGCAGATCAAAGTCGACGTTCTGCACGGCCTTGAAGCCTGCAGATTTAGACAGGGCGAAACTCTTGGTCAGCCCCCGTGCGCTGAGGACAGGATGTACGACGGCGGGCGCCTCACCTTCCGCTGCCATGGACACACGCTCTGCGTCCTGAACTGTCAATTGTCCGGCGCCGCTAGTGGCGGGGGAGAGCCGTGTGAAGCGGGGCTTTCCAGCTGGAACGGCCGCCAACAATGCCCGGGTGTAGGAGTGTTGGGGATCGGCGAAGATTTGTTCGCGGGGCCCATGTTCCACGATGCGTCCGGCCTGCATGACAGCAATGGAATCGGCCACGCTGGCCACAGTTGAAAGGTCATGGCTGATCAACAGCATTCCCGAACCCGATTGGCGCAGTTCACCCAGCAGTTCCATGACAGATGCGGCAATAGTCGCATCCAGTGCGGTGGTGGGCTCGTCGGCAATGATGAGCAGCGGATCGAGCGCAATCGCGGAGGCGATCAGTGCTCTCTGACGCATCCCGCCTGAAAGCTCACCGGATCGTTGGGCGGCTCGTCGAACCGGATCATCCAAGCCAACGGCTTCAAGCAGTTCAATCACGCGGGCTGCACGCTTGGTGCCGGAGCCACTGGTGTGCAGGCGCAGGGCGTCATCAATTTCCTTGCCCACCGTCCGCAACGGATCCAAAGATGTCAGAGCGTCCTGCAGGATCAGCCCTACGTCTTTACCGCGGAGCGAGCGCCAGCTGCGCTGGGAAAAGTTCCTGACATCGCGGCCTAAAACGTTCAAGATCGTGGCACTGACGCTGGACCCGGAACCAGCCAAACCGATCAGAGATCTGGCGGTCACAGATTTACCGGACCCTGATTCACCCACTAGCGCCAAGCATTCGCCCGGGTTCACCGTGAAGGAAATGCCGCTGACAACATTGCTTGTGCCAAAGGAAACGTCAAGATTATCAACTTCCAAAAGAGGCTTAGTAGCGGTCATCGAACGTCTCCAGATTTCATTGATCGGGACAGGACAGTCGCGGCAGCGGCCACCAGCACAATGGCCAGACCTGGGAAGAACGTCATCCACCACGCCAGCGAAAGATAAGTGCGCCCGGCCGAAAGCATGGTGCCCCATTCAGGGGCTGGCGGCGGCGCGCCCAGACCAAGAAAGCTCAACGAGGCCGCCCACAGAATTGCCTGACCCAGCCCCAGCGTTACCAAAACTGCCAACGGTGCCAGAGCGTTCGGCAAGATGTGAACCAAAAGGATCCGTAACCGGCGTCGTCCTAGGACTGTGGCAGCCTCCACCATGGGCGAGGTGCGCAGGGCAATGATTTGCGCGCGAATCATGCGGGCATATCCGGGCGCGGAGGTCAGGCCGACGGCGATGACAGTGGTGGTGACTCCAGGACCCGCCAGCGCAATGAAGATCAGTGCCAGCAGCAGACCGGGCAGGGCAAAAAGCACTTCCAGGACGCGGCCTACGCCAAAGTCCAGCCACCGCCCACCAAAACCAGCAAGGGTCCCCAACACTAACGCCAACCCGAGCCCGATCGCTGTTGCCGCCGCCCCAATCAGCAGCGAGGAACGGGCGCCATGAATGATGCGCGAGTAGATGTCGCGCCCAGATTCATCGGTGCCCAGAAAATGTCCGGGGCCCGGCGTAGAGAATGCCTGCGCGGGGTTGATGGCTAGCGGATCAACGGGCGCCAACAGGTTGGGCGCGATGGCTGCCAGCACGAAAAAGAGCAGTATTGCGGCGGCTAGAATTTTGGGGATGTTGAGGGCGCGGAGCTTCATGAAGCCCCTATGCGAGGATCGACTAAGCGTTCGGCAACATCGGAAAACGCCATGATGAGCACGTAGGCGGCGGCCGAGAAGAGAGCCACACCGGTGACGAGGGGGATGTCTCGTGCTGTGACGGCGGAGAGTAATGAACGGCCAAGACCGGGACGGGCAAAGATGGTTTCAACCACCACTGCGCCGGAGAGAAGTGAGCCGAAGGCCCAGCCGGAGAGCGCAATGCCGGGTAGCGCCGCGTGCCGCAGGGAATGACGTAAGAGCACCCCGGACTCCGATTCTCCACGGGCGCGGGCTGATAGGGCAAAGGCGGAACGCTGGGCTTCGGCCATGGTGTCGCGCATGAGCTGACCCATGAATCCAGCCAGCGGCAAGGCCAAGGTGAAGACGGGCAACACCAGCCCTGTAGGCGTATTGGTACTGACAGGCGGGAGCCACCCCAACATCGTGGAAAACAGCATGATCAGCACACTAGCCAACCAAAAATGTGGGACGGCGGCCGAGATGATTTCCAGTCCCGAGCCCAAAGCCGAACCGAGCGAGCCGCTGCGCGTGGACAGCACTGACACCACCAACGCTATGACCCACGCCAGGAGCAGAGCCAGCCCAGCCAGGATGAGTGTGGGTGGAATTAGCTCGGCAAGAACCTCCACGACGGGGCTTTTCAACGAATAAGAGGTGCCAAAATCGCCGGTGGCCAGGCGCCACAGCTGACCAAAATACTGCACGTACAGCGGCTGATCTAAACCATATTGCGCACGGGCCTGGGCCAATGCTTCGGCCGAAGCCTGTGATCCCGGACCGCCCATGATGGCCTCGGCTGGGTCTCCAGGGATCATCCGGAGTCCAAAGAAGATTGCCGTAGCAACGGCCCAGAGCACAAAGATCCCACCGGCGAGCTTAGTCAGCAGCCAGCGCATTGCCGGCCAAGCCTGCCCGGCAATGCCGGATGGGCCGCTCGGGATCTTCGTGGGTTCACTCATGATGGACTCTGGACTCGTGGTTCTGGGCGGATGGAGGCTAGTTAGCCAACCATGTATCGAAGAAGGTGGGTGAGGCCACGGCTGTGGTGGCACCGACGTTCTTCAGCTTCTCTGAGTATAGGAAGTGGTTTTGCTGATCGTAGAGCGGCAAGAGGTAGTAGCCCTCAAGCACCTTTTTCTGGGCTTGCGTGTAGAGCTCCTTGCGCTCGGCTTCGTCCTTGGTGGATCCGGCCGTTTCCAATAGCGCATCAAGCGCCGGGTCTTTAACCTGTGACAGGTTAGCGAAGTACCCCGATGGTGCGGGAATGGTGGAATCAGAGTGGAAGAGGATCGACAACACGCTGGGACCCACCTTGGTGTAGGGGGCGGAGACTAGGTTGTAGCTGTTGGTGAATAGCTCGTTGTACCAGCTGGAAATATCCAGCAAGTTGATCTTGATCTCGATGCCCGATTCCTTGGCAGTTGCTTGCATCTGCTCAAAGAGAGACTGCTCTGCGGGGATGGACTGGCTGGTGCTCACGGGGAAGGAAAGGGAGAGCCGGACGCCGTCCTTGACGCGGTAACCTTGCGGGTCACGTTCGCTCCAGCCCGCGGCGTCGAGCAGATCGCCTGCCTTCGCGGGGTCGTGACCGAAGAGCGACTCCTCTGAGTGCGCCAAGGGTTCAACGCTGGAGAGCGGTGAGTAGGAACGCTTGGCGGTGCCAAAGAACAAGGAATCAACGCTGGCGTTGACATTCACTGCGTGAATGAAAGCTTCGCGGACCTTTTCGTCATTGAACGGTGCCTTGGAAGAGTTCAGCTCAATCCGGTTGGCTGCGCCAGGGCGCGGTGCGTCCAAGTGTTTGATAGTGGAGGTCTTGGCAGCCGTGGCGATGGCATCTGGCTGGGCGTTGTCAATGATGTCTACTTCACCGGCTTGCAGCGCCGCGTAGCGCGTAGCTGACTCAGGGATGAAGCGCCAGGTGATGGAATCCAGGTAGGCGGCTCCTGTGTGTGCTGCGTCCGCAACGGGCAGCACGTAGTTCTCGTTGCGGACCATGGTCACGGAGTCCTGCTTCTTCCAAGATTCAACTTTGAACGGACCGGTGCCTACAGGAGCTGCACAGTTTTCTTCTTGTGTGCGCGCCAATGCAGCAGGGGATTCGATCGCTACCCACGGCATGGAGAAGGATTCCAGTAAAGAGTTGTCTGGGGACTTGAGCTTCAACTCGAGGGTGCTCGCGTCGACAGCTTTCATGGAAGCAATCTTGCCCAGAGCCAGGTAACCGGTGGAGGATGCCGTGGCTGGATCCAAGAGGTGCTCAAAGTTGGCCTTGACGGCCGCGGCGTCCAAAGCGGTGCCATCGGTGAAGGTGATGCCGTCACGGATCGTGACAGTGCGGGTCAGGCCGTCCTCGGACACCGTGGAATCCTTGGCTAGCCAGGGGATCAACTTGCCATCTGAATCCTTGGTGTACAGCGTTTCCAAGTACTGAGAGGCAACGAGGGCCTGCGGGTAATTGCCGCCAACGTGCGGATCCAAGCAGCTGGGCTCGGCATCGCCGGAGGCATAGACAAGGTTCCCACCCGTGACAGGCGAGCCGGGGTCGGAACTGCCATCCGGCGTCGTACTTGCGGGTGTGCAGCCGGCAAGAACCAGCGCTGCGGCAAGGGCCGTTGCAGCCGGAAATAGTTTGGTGGCCAAGGGGCGTGCGAGAGTCATGACAGTCTTCCTGCGAACCGGGGAGTGGAGCGATGCGGGTCCCCGCACAGACTGTCCTCACGGGCCGTAGCCGTCAGGCACGCATCAGCGAGCACCGCCATCAACCTTAGCGTTGTAATGGAGCGGGCGCAGTGATATATGAGACACGTCATAGGAGGTGTAGCTCATCGCGGAATATGGGAGCTGAGGTGCTGATAACGTAAGCGATTAAACGTCACAAGAGGGGAGCACGAGTTGAGCAGTTCGCAACTTGAACCGGCCGCACCACAACAGCCTTCAAGAAGGCCTGATATCAACCGCGCCGATTTGATCATTTTCTGGGTGGCGCGCGTGCTCTCACTCTTGGGCGTGGTGGTGAGCGTCGGGGCGGCCGTAGCTACGGGTTCCCTGCTATGGCACGGGCACCCTGCCTACCTGATCTTGCTCATGGTTGTGTTCCTAGGCAGTACACTTTTTGCGGTGCATTTTTGGCTCAGATCCGCAGCGAAACATCGTCGATTCAAGATTCTGAAATCGTTGGGGATGCTGGCATCGGCTACGCTCTTGGCACTCCTGTGGTGGCTGATTCCTGCGGCCGCAGCGGAGCCGGCGTTATCCGCCATGCAATCTTCTCCTACGGTCACGGTCACGGAGACTGCAACTCAGATCGTATTGGAGCCAGCTGGAACTGCCAGTGACGTTGGAGTATTTTTCCAGCCAGGGGCCCGCGTTGAGGCCCGAGCCTATGCTGCGATTCTTTCTCCGCTTGCCGAACGCGGGCACACGGTGGTCATTCCCAAGCAACCGTTTGGCATCGCCTTTTTATCACTTGGTGCCTTTGACGCCGCGCGAGGAGATCATCCGCCGGTGGCGAAGTGGGTAGTGGGTGGGCACTCCCTGGGTGGGATTGTGTCCGCCATGGATGCCCAGTCCTTTGCCGGGGCCCCCAGTGATGCCGTGGTGGGTGTGCTGTTCTTTGCTTCCTACCCGGCATCTGACATGACTGCTCTCGACGTGCCAGTGCTCTCGATCTCGGCAGCCAATGACGGACTGGCCACACCGGCACAGATCGACGCAGCCAAGTCCCTGCTGCCCGTCGATACTCGCTACATGGTGATTGACGGTGCTGTTCATTCACAGTTCGGTGACTATGGACCCCAATCCGGTGACGGTCAGCCGGCCATCACTCACGACGACGCGCGGCAGCAGATCTCCGATGCCAGCGTGGCTTTTGTGGATTCCCTGCACAAGTAGCGGCGGCGCTGGATGAGGGCAACCAGCTGGCGGCGTGAGCCGCAGGATTCTCTAGAGACTGAAAGTGACGTGAAGGGTGCCACTCTCGGCCACTTCGGTTCTCACCTGATGGGTGAGTTCTAGCCCGCGCAGGCCATCACAAGGTTCACCGAGTGTTGCGCGGCCAACTCAGGGCTGTTTTTTCTCCTGTGAAGCGTCTGGGTCTACTGTGTCTAAGTCCTCGGGCAGGGCAACCAAATGCACTTCGGCAGGTCGGGGCCGGGGAATAGACAGCGTCAGCACGCCGGCAACCACTGTGGCGCCGAGGGCGATCATGTAACCAAGCTGGAATTCGGTTGCAGTGGGTGCAGAGTCTCCAGCGCCGGAAGAGGCCAGAATTGCGCCCATGACGGCGGCTGCGCTGCTTGTACCCAGTGAGCGCATGAGGGAGTTGAGACCGTTAGCGGCACCTGTTTCCGTGGGTTCCACGGCGCCCATGATCAACAGCGGCATTGACGCGTAGCCGATGCCGATACCAGCCCCCACCAGTGCATTGGCCACGAGGATTTGCCAGATCTCTGTGGAGGCTAGCAGCGCCAGCGCGTAGGCGAAGGCAATGATGATGACGCTGACCACCATGGTTGCCCGCCCGCCAACATTACGGTTCAACCGGGCAGCCACGGGCGCCATGGCAACCTGCACCAAGCCGGCCGGAGCGAGGATTAAGCCAATAGAAATTAGAGTCTGGCCCATTCCAATGCCGGAGCTCGTAGGTAGTTGCAAAAGCTGGGGAAACAGCACCTGCGAGGAAAAGAATGCAAAACCCAGCGCGACTGAGGCGAGGTTAGTCATGAGCACAGCCGGCCGTGCGGCCACACGAAGGTCTACGACGGGATCTTTGAGTCTGAGCTCAAAAGTTCCCCATGCCACCAGCACTACAATGCCGCCGGTTCCCAGAAGCAAGGTCAACGGTGACGTCCAGCCCCACGCATTGCCCTGGGCTACGGCCACCAGAAGCCCGGACAAACCAACAGACAGACCAGCCGCGCCAGCGTAGTCGAAGCTGCCGGTAGCGAACGTCGTATCCTTAGGCACAATCAACGCCACAAGGATCAGCAAAGCAACGCCCAGAACCGAGGCGGTCCAGAACAGGGCGTGCCAGTCCAAGGTTTGTGCAATAAAGGCACTGATGGGTAGGCCCAGTGCGGCGCCGAAGCCAAATGATCCGCTGATCAGCGCTACCGCGCCGCCAACCTTCTTTGCAGGCAAGTGATCCCGCAGCACTGAGATGCCCAGCGGGATGACACCGCTCATCAGCCCCTGTAGCCCGCGGCCCACCAAAAGAACCGTCAAGTCAGTTGAGGCGGCTGCCAGAATGTTACCGATGATCAATGCGACCAATAGCACCAAGATGATCTTGCGTTTTCCGTAGAGATCACCCAAACGGCCGGCAATGGGTGTGACCACGGCCGAGGTGAGTAGCGTGATGGTCACAACCCAGGCCGTGGCTGCGCGTGGGGCGTCCAATAGCTCAGGCAGTTGGGCCTGGATCGGCACCACCAGAGTGAACATGAACGATGCACAAGCACCGGTGACGGCCAAAACCGCAATGAGTGGCCAGGTGCGGCGAACGATGGGTGTGGACGGAGCTGTGTGCATTGTTTCCTTTGTTACGGCCTAAAGGTGGTGCGGCACGGCAGCGATGAGCGTGTGCTGGGCTGTGCGAAGTTCTATGGCAATCGGATGCCATGGCTTAATTATGCCCGCTGCTGACTCTAGTCCACACCGAAGAACCGGGCGTGCACATGCTCGTCGCCGAGTTATGCAGCGCGCACCGTCTGACTCAGCGGCTCTCCGCATGCTCCGAGGAACGGGTGCTCTGGGCCTCGCATCAGACGGTGCTAGAGCCGCAGCTGCGACAACGAAGCGGCAATGGTGAATCCGTCCAGCTCGCCTGGGGCAGTCATCCCAATAGAAGCGCTGGTGACAATGACCAGCGGATCCTCACTAGTGGTGAGGATGACGCTCGTGGGCTGCGAAACCGGGAGGGGTAGCTGATTGGCGATGCGTTGGCCTAGCGAGTACATGTCGAGGCGGTTGCCACCCCACACTGCATTCCAGAGTTGGCCCGTGCAATCCACGTGCATACCGTCAGGTGCTCCGCCGTCGACTTTAGCGAATATTTCAGGGCAGAATGGTTTGCCGCTGGTGCCGGGCACCGTGCTTGTATTTATGCTCAGGATCGTCCCTGCCACAGTGTCGCCGACCAGCATCGCTTGAATCTCGGGCAGGTAAATGGGTCCGTTGGGGATCTCGATCCCACTCATCAGACAGCTGACGACGCCGGTCTTCGCATCCCAGCGCCAGAGGTGACCATTGGGTGCGGATCCGTCATGCACCATGGTGCCAAACCAGCACGACCCGTCGGGGGCAAAGGTGCCATCGTTGACCCGGTGGCGGCTGGGATCCAGTGAAGTAGTGGCGATCTCGGTCACCGTGCCATCTTCCCGGATCCAGGAAAGGCCAGTTCCGAGCGCCGCTATCATTCGACCGTCGGGAGCTTTTTCGAGGAAACCTAGTGGTGCATCGAAGGTACGCAATGGCGTGGCCGGATCTGCTGAGCCGGGCGTCCAGGAGTAGAGCTCGCCGCGCAGCAGATCTACCCAGTGAACGTCTCCGTCAATGATGCGGAGGCCTTCGCCCAGTTCGAGCCGAGCTGCGCTGATGGGTTGCCAAGGGGAGTGGGGCATTGATGGGACTTTCTGTGGGAGCTGATGTGTGGCGGGGTGGAGCTATGGAGCCTCAGATGTTCCGGAACCGTCAGAGGTAAACCCGGTGGACTCCCGCTTGACGATGGAGAACCCAGCTTTGACTGTTTGTGGTGCTGACCGGGCCCCCTTTTCGTTGATCCGCTCCACCAGTAGGTCAACGGCGGTTTCTGCGATTTCCAGCCTCCCCGGATCGACGCTTGTCAGTGAAGGTAAGGAGAAGCGTCCTTCATCAATATTGTCGAAGCCAATCAACGCTACATCCTCTGGCACACGCCGGCCCGCATGCACCAAAGCACGCAGTGCTCCCAGAGCTAGTGTGTCATTGAGGGCAAAGATGGCGTCGAAATTGACGTTGTTGCGAAGCAGTGTACGGGCGCTGGCGAGCCCAGTTTCCCGAGTCCACTTGCCACCTCGGACCACTAACTCTGGGTCCGCCGAGATGCCTGCCGCGGCAAGGGCTTGGTGGTAGCCCCGTTCACGTAAACTGGCTGAACTCGCGGCATCGGAAGCATTTTCGGGTGCACCAATCAAGGCGATGCGCGTGCGGCCAATCTCCAGCAAATGTTCAACAGCAGCTCTGGCAGAGGAGGTGTTATGCATGGTGACGTGGTCCGTAGGTCCGCCAAAGATTCTTTCGCCCAGAAGGACCAGAGGATCATCTCCACTGAGGACATCCACGTCCTGCTGACCTATCTCCACGGGGCTAAAAAGCAATCCATCAATGTAGCGCATCTGCCCGCCGGACAACGTCGCAATTTCCTGCTTCCGTTCGCCGTCGGTCTGTTCAATGAGAACTCGCAATCCGCGTTTTTCCGCGGCCCGAATCACTGAATGTGCAAGTTCGGCAAAGTAGTTTTCACGCAGCGAAGGAACCGCTAAGCCAATCACTCCAGTCTTGCCAGAGCGAAGCCCCCGCGCTGAAAGATTGGGCCGGTAACCCATTTCTTCAATAATCGTTTGGACTCGTAATCGCGTTGCTGGGCCCACCTTAGGGTTGTCGTTCATGACATTGGAGACCGTTTTGATGGAGACTCCAGCCGCGCGTGCCACGTCATGGATTGTGGGACTCATAACGCTTTCACGATCCTTTGGTCCTGCAGTTTCTGCGGTGGGTGGGGGTGGACTTCTGTGGTGTCACTGCCTAGATCATAGCCAGCCGGCACTCAGAATTTGGCCAGCAGGGCCGTCGCTGCCCGTGGACATAATTCTTTTTCGAAGCATCTTGTAACAATCGAAAATAACCCTTGACGCTACGCAAAACGCCGTTTAGCATTTTGGTACAACGTTGTACCTAGTCTAGCGCTTATCCCGTGCGATTGAGGAATCAACGCTACCAACCATCCTTTTTGACAGGAGAAACATGCCACATGCGCACCTGACTCTGGACCCTCACTTCACGGTGGGCCGGATCAACCGCCGCCTCTTTGGCTCCTTCGTGGAGCATTTGGGCCGCTGCGTTTATGACGGAATTTATGAACCCGGCCATCCCACGGCGAATGCGCAGGGTTTCCGGACAGACGTCATTGATCTGGTGCGTGAGCTAGGCACCTCAACTATTCGCTACCCTGGCGGAAACTTTGTATCGGGTTACCGCTGGGAAGATGGAGTGGGCCCTCGGGAACAGCGTCCTAACCGTCTTGACCTGGCGTGGCATTCAACTGAAAGCAACGACGTCGGACTTGATGAGTTCGCCGGTTGGCTCAAGGACGTTGACGCGGAGCTCATGTACGCCGTGAACCTTGGGACGCGGGGAACTCAGGAAGCACTAGACGTCCTGGAGTACGCCAATATTGCCTCTGGTACTGCGCTGTCTGATCAGCGCATCTCCAATGGGGTGACGGCACCGCACGCCATCCGCATGTGGTGCCTGGGTAATGAGATGGACGGGCCTTGGCAACTGGGTCATGGCACCGCCATGGACTACGCCCAGCTAGCTGGCAAAACAGCGCGCGCCATGCGACAAATTGATCCCACGTTGGAGCTCGTTGTTTGTGGCAGCTCCGGCGCAGCCATGCCAACTTTTGGCGACTGGGAACGCACCGTTCTACTGGAAACCTATGACGATGTGGATTTCATCTCCTGCCACGCCTACTACGAGCCTCATAATGATGATTTTGCGAGCTTCTTGGCATCTGCGGTGAGCATGGACAGCTTCATTGAATCGGTCATTGCTACAGCCGATCACGTCAAGGCCGTGTTGCAGAGTGAAAAAACCATCAACCTCTCCTTCGACGAGTGGAACGTTTGGTATCAATCCCGGTATAACGACGTCGATAAGATCACCGACGCAAACTCGTGGCCCCAGGCGCCCCGCTTGCTGGAGGATGCCTACTCGGTCATGGATGCGGTGGTCTTCGGGAGCCTGATGATCTCTTTGCTCAGGCATGCGAACCGGGTGACCTCGGCCAGCCTGGCGCAATTGGTCAACGTCATTGCGCCGATCATGACCGAGCCCAACGGACCGGCTTGGCGCCAAAGTACGTTCTACCCATTCGCGCTCACCTCAGCGTTGGCCCAAGGGACAGTTCTTGAGCTCAAGCTCAATGCCCCCACGGTTCACACAGATGCCTACGGGGATGTCTCCATGATCGATGCGGTGGCGACTTTCGATGACGCTACCGGAGCGAGTTCTGTGTTCCTGGTCAACCGCAGTTTGAGCGCAACCGTGGACGTCAGTATCGACGTCAGCAGCCTTCGCGTGAGCCGCATAGAGAGCGCACAAACTCTGCATGATGCCGATATTCACGCAAAAAACACGGTGGATGATCCGCTGCGGGTGACGCCTCAGGTCAACGAAACCGCGGCTATCAGTGCCGGAACCGTCACAGTGAGTCTTACGCCCGTCTCGTGGACAGCCATGGCCCTTCAGTAAGTTCCAAGAGCCAATGGTCCGTCCTCACAATGAACAGCGTTCCCAAGAATCAGCACCGCCAAGTAACAGCACCAAATCCCGCATGATACGTAACCAAGATCTGAACCCTCAGATCTTTTCTCACAAGAGGTACAACGTTGTCCCAGCCGGGCGCGCCCATCACCACGGGCACCTGCGTGAGGGGCCGTCGTCGAACACTCAAACAAAGGAGTTAGCAGTGAATAGGAAAGAGCTAGTAGTTAATAGGAAACAGTTCATTACAGGCATGGGGGCACTCGCCACCATGGTTGCCTTGGCTGGTTGTTCGGGGACAAGCGACGCACCTGCTGTTGGTGGTGGAGTCCCCACGGACAAGCCCGTCACCTTGACCGTCTGGAGCTGGGACGGCACAGTAAAGGAGGCTGTTCCGGGGTTCCAGAAGCTGTACCCCAACATCACCGTCAACGTTGTCAATGCAGGCTCCTCGACTGATGAATACACGGCACTAGATAATGCGATTCAAGCGGGCTCCGGCGTCCCCGATATTGCAATGTTTGAGTATTTCTCGCTACCGCTGTTCGCGATTCCCGGAAAGCTAACGGATCTGTCCGAATTTGGCGCCCAGGATTTGGCCGCTGACTACGTTGATGCTGCGTGGGGCAACGTCTCGATCGACGGTAAGCCCTATGCGTTGCCCTCTGATTACGGCCCCGCGGCAATGTTCTACAACCAGAAAGTGTTCTCAGAGGCCGGCGTGGATGCCCCGCCAGCCACGTGGGATGAATACTATGAAGCCGCGAAAAAGATTCGTGCCCTGGGCGCAGATCATTACATCACCAATGACTCTGCAGATATTTTCCTGCTGATGTCGCTCATGTGGGAAGGTGGCGGCCGTCCCTTCAAGGTTGAAGGTACCTCCGTGACCATTGACTTCTTGGATGCTGGGACTGACAGGGCCGTGAAGTACTGGCAGAAGCTCATTGATGAAGACCTGGTCAATACGAAGGTCTCTGGCTGGTCAGACGATTGGAACCGTGGGCTCAATGAGGGCACCTTGGCAACCCAGATCATCGGCGGGTGGTTCACCTCGACGTTGCCCGAGCGTGCGCCCAAGGCGGCCGGCGATTTCCGCGTAGCCCAACTGCCGCAGTGGGAAGCCGGAGAGAAATCGGGAGGGGAAAACGGCGGCAGCGCGATGGCCATTCCCGCGGACGCCCAAAATAAGGACGCAGCTTACGCCTTCCTTGAATATTTCACCCACGGAGATGGACTGCAGTCGCGCATTGACGCAGGTGCATTTGTTCCGAACCTGTCCAACCTCAACAACGAGACGTTCCTGAGTGCCACAAATGAGTTCTTCGGTGACCAAAAGTACAACGAAGTTCTCGCAACGGCATCCAAAAATGTGGGCACCGGCTGGCAGTACCCGCCGTTCTTTGGCTGGGCGCGTTCAAGCTACGAAGACGTTGCCGCTCCCTTCTACGACAGCAGCAAGGGCAACCTAGCCGAGGTCTTGGCCACCTGGAAGCAGCGGTGCATCGACTACGGAAATGAACAGGGATTCACCGTCAAGTAGAGGTGTTCAATTGCCGTGCTGCGTCTGTGAGCGCACAACCCACGCACCACTGCGCAGCGCGGCGCCGCGCACCTCCACTGTCGATGTACACCTGAGAAAGGATTTCCCATGAGCCGAGAACTGCTCGCCACTTCTGTGCGGACTCCACCCGCTGCCCCCGATGACGTCCAATTTCGCCCCAAGAAGCGTCGCAAGGCCGGCTTGTTCTTCATTGCCCCGTTTAGTGTGCTGTTCCTCTTCGTCTTCATTATTCCGATCTGCTATTCGGCCTACATCAGCCTGTTTCAGGACAAGCTCATTGGCGGCAAAGTTTTCATCGGACTGGCCAACTACGTCAAGCTTTTCAACGACCCCCAGTTTTACGATGGCGCCACCCGTGTGGTGGTCTTCACCGCCATCCAGGTACCTATCATGCTCCTGAGCGCCATCGCCCTGGCTCTCGCCATAGATTCACTGAAGCTGCACGGCATCAAGTTCTTTCGCATCATTGTGTTCCTGCCGTACGCGGTCCCTGCGATTGTCTCGACCCTGATGTGGGGCTTCATGCTCGGCATCCGCTACGGACTCATTGGAAGCCTGAACAAGGCGGCCGGCACCTCTTTCAATCCGTTCGCTCCGGAAACCACCATGATTTCCATTGGTGTCATGGTCACGTGGGGATTCACTGGCTACAACATGTTGATCTTCTACGCTGCGCTAAGAGCGGTCCCGCGCGAAATCTACGAGGCTGCAGCCATTGACGGTGCCAATGAATTCCAGGTCATCCGACACATCAAGCTCCCGGCGCTGCGCAGTTCACTGAGTATTACCATCATCTTCTCCATTATTGGTACCTTCCAGCTGTTCAACGAGCCAAATATTCTGGCCACGCTTGTCTCCAACAGCGGCATTACCTCCTACTACACACCGAACATGTACGCCTACAGCCTCGCATTTACCGGCTCTCAGCAAGGCTACGCCGCCGCCCTCGCCTTGGTGATGGCGGCCTTCACCATCGTCATCGCGTACGCCGTGCAGATTAGGGGAATGAAAAATGTCTTTAACAACAAGTAGGCGCAGCGTGTCTCCAGAAGAAATGCAAGGCTCGACGGCGTCTCCCTCGCCTAAGCGCACTAGGAAGCTGTACTCGCTGACCGATCCCAAGAAGAGCGCTGTGCTGACGCTCATGACCGGGTTATTTGCGCTTTACTGCCTGCTGCCCATGGTGTGGCTGGTCATCAATGCGACCAAGTCACAGAAGGATTTTGTCTCCTCCTTTGGGCTCTCCTTTGGCGATAGTTTTGCCTTGTGGGAGAACATCAACCAAGTGTTCACGTTTCAGGATGGCATCTTCTCCCGCTGGCTGATGAACACCGTGCTGTATGTGGTGGTGGGTGCGCTTGTCTCAACGTTCCTGGCAGCATTGGGCGGTTATGCGATCGCAAAGTTTGACTTTGCTGGCAGGCGTGCTTTTCTGCTGATCGTGCTGGGCTCAATCTCGGTACCAGGCATCGCCCTAGCCATCCCGCAGTTCCTGCTTTTCGCGCAGCTTGGCATCACGAACACGCCGTGGGCAATTCTGATTCCGTCGTTCATCAATCCCTTTGGGCTCTATCTGATGTGGGTCTTTACCGATCAAGCGGTTCCCACGGGTCTCATTGAAGCCGCGCGCATAGATGGTGCTGGGGAACTGCGCATTTTCTTGACGATTGCGATGCCGTTGCTGGCTCCAGCGACCGTCACCGTACTTCTGTTCTCCGTGGTCTCAATCTGGAATAACTACTTCCTCCCACTGATCATGCTCAAAGATCCAGCGTGGTATCCGCTGACCATCGGCATCAACCAATGGAACAAATTGGGTTCCACTGCCGGCAACGGCGAGCTGATCCAGAACGTTGTCATCACCGGATCGTTGCTCATGATTGTGCCGCTGATCATCGCCTTCCTATGCCTGCAGCGTTACTGGCAGTCGGGGCTTGCGCTCGGCGCCATAAAGGATTGAGGGGCTCGAGTCGAGAACCGATTCTTCCCAAGAGTCGCTAGACCGTTGAGCCATCCAGGATCTGTTGATATGTAAAAAAGAGGGCTTGTGCCATCCGGGTTCGGATGGCACAAGCCCTCTTCTTAATCTCACTTACTAACGCACCAACGGACTAGTCGTCGGAAACCGTAATGGTGACCTCAATGTTGCCGCGAGTGGCGTTGGAGTACGGGCAGACCTGATGAGCGGCATCGGCCAGCGCCTGCGCAGCGTCATGCTCAATGCCCGGGAGCACAATTTCCAAAAGGACGGAGAGTTCAAATCCGCCGTTGCCGTTGGAGCCGAGGTGTACCTGTCCGCCTACCGAGGAATCGGAGATATCCACCTTCTGCATGCGCGCAACCATCTGCAGTGCCGAATGGAAGCAGGCCGCGTAGCCAGCGGCGAAAAGCTGCTCGGGGTTAGCGCCATCACCGGATCCGCCCATGGCCTTGGGAATGGCAAGGTTCAAATCAATGCCGCCGTCGGAGGAGCGGACGTGGCCGTCGCGGCCGGCTCCGGTTGCAATGGCTTCGGCGGTGTAGAGCGGGGTCATGGGAGTACCTTTCGTAGACATTACTTACAGGGAAAAATTGGGGGATGGATCAGGACTGCTGAGCCAGAATTACTGTGAAGCTAGTGCGCGCATGCCTTCCGTGATGCGATGCAACTCTTTGACGAGCGCCCGGGCTTGTTCGGCGGATTCAAAGCCATACGCGCCGCGCAATACTTGCAGGGCTTCAAGGACTTCCTTGAGCACTTCAGTGCCAGAGGCTGTTAGTGATGTGGTGACAACGCGCTCATCGGGGGAGGTGCGGGCCCGGAGTACCAGCCCGCGTTCATCCAATCGGCGTAAAACAGGGGATAGTGTCCCGGAGTCGAGGCTCATGCGTTTGCCAAGATCTCCGACCGTCAGCCCTTCGGTCACGGTGCTGATCTCGAGCAACGCAATGTACTGGGTATAGGTCAGATCCCACGGTTCCAGGGCAACTTTATGAGCCTTGGCCACTGCGTTTGACGCAGAGTAAATGGCGAAGCAGACCATGGAATCGAGGTGGTAATCGTTGTCGAGCATAAATCAATTGTACACAACTTAGTTGCGCACAACAAATGATGGTGAGGAGGTCGGGCGAAAATGGTTCAGAGCTAGATTAGGCGTGGGGCACGGCTGAGTCGACAGCCGTGCCCCACTTGAGGACCTCAAACAGTTTTCAGGACTACACCAGTGAGTCCTGCCACGCTCCGTGTAAAGCGGCAAATGTGCCGCCGTCCGCGATCAATTCCGCAGGGGAGCCGTCTTCCACGATGCGCCCCTCATGGACCACCAACACTCGATCCGCCATGACAACAGTAGATAACCGGTGCGCGATGATGAGCGCGGTCCGTCCCGTTGCGCCAACCTCGCCAGCAGCCTCACCTTTGCTCGCAGATCCCAGCAGTTTCGCTAAACCATTCTGGACCAGTCGCTCAGAGGGGATATCGAGGGAGGAGGTGGCCTCGTCAAGAATCAGTACGGCAGGGTTTGCCAAGAAAGCCCGTGCAAAAGAGATGAGTTGCCGCTGCCCAGCTGAAACGCGGCCACCGCGCTTGTTCACATCCGTGTCGTATCCTTCCGGCAGTGCGCGGATGAACTCATCGGCACCCACATCACGGGCAGCGGCCTCGATCTGGGCCCGGCTGGCACCCGGGTTGCCCAGCGCAATGTTATCGGCCACGGTTCCGCTGAACAGGAAAGCCTCCTGCGTCACCATGACTACCGCACGGCGCAAATCGGCGGTGGATAGCTCACGCAACTCCACGCCGTCGAGCGTTAACGAACCGGCGCTCACGTCATAAAAACGGGCCATGAGTTTGGCAAGCGTGGACTTTCCGGCACCTGTAGCACCCACCACGGCCACCGTCTGACCGGCGGGAATATGCAGGTCCAAACTGGGCAGCACCACGGGCCCGGTGCCGTAACGGAATTCTGCGCCGGTGAAGCGGATATCGCCCCGGGCCACGGGAAGCGGGCGGGGATGTCGCGGTGGACGTACGCTGGGTACTTCCTCCAGCAGCCCGGAGACCTTCTCCAACGCCGCCTGGGCAGATTGGAAGGAGTTATAGAACATGGCCATCTGGCTCACGGGTTGGAAAAAGCGCTTGGTGGCCAACAGCAGTGCCAGCAGAGCGCCCACTTCCAATGCGCCACCCAGCACGCGGAAGCCGCCGGCCAACAGCACTACCGCCACTGCCACATTGCCAATCAGCACCAGTCCAGGCTGGAAAATGCCGTTGAGGTTGATCGAGCGAACCGTGACACGGCGGTAATCTTCGGCCAGCGAATCGTACTTGGCCGCGTTCTCTTCCTCGCGGCGGAACGCTTTGACGGCGCGGATGCCGGTCATGGTCTCGATGAAGTGCACAATCAGCGCCGCGGACACCACGCGCGAGGAGCGGTAGGCAGCTTGCGAACGCTTCTGGTACCAGCGCGACAGCATGAACATCGGCACCGCCGACGCCAGCACCAGCAAACCAGTGATGGGATCCAGCGCGAAGATGGAAACCGCAGTCAACGCCATGAAGACTAGCCCCGAGGCGAGCGATGAAATCCCCGAATCGAGCAGCTCGCGCAGTGCCTCCAAGTCCGATGTTTGGCGGGAAATAATGCGCCCGGAGGTGTACTGCTCGTGAAATTCCATGCTCAGCCGCTGCGTATGCCGGAACACCTGAATGCGCAGATCCAGCAACATCGCCTGGCTCAGCCGCGCGGTCGCCGTCAGATAGGACGCGGTCAGCCACGAGCTGATTAGGGCAGCAGCAATGTAGCCACCGCCGGTGATCATCAGCGGCAGAATACTGGAATCCGGCTTCGCGGTGAGCGCGGGCAGCGCCGTATCAATTCCGTAGGCGATGAGCAGCGGCCCGGCAACTTTCGCCGCCTGCGACAGCACCACCAGTGCCACGGTGATGGCAAATTGCACCCGGACCGGCCGCAATAGCGCCCGCAAAAGCTTCACGGAGCGGCGGCGAACGGCGCGGCTGGCCTCACGGCTCAGATCCACCCGATCCTCATCCGTGGTTCCCTGCGGAGCTGCTTTAGCGGGCTTGTTCGCTTTGCGGTTCCCTGAGTGAATGTTCGACGCCGGTGCTTGCGTGCGCTTCTTGCCGCGGCTCATGCGCGGGCTCCCTTCGGTGCATTGGTCCCGGGCTGGGCCGGAGAGTCGGCGCCCAGATCATCCGGTAGCTCGTCATCCGGTGCGCTGTCCAGATCGCGTGGTTCCTCCGTCAGGCTGGCCAGCACGTAGCGATAGTGGCTGTTGCCTGCGAGTAATTCTGCATGGGTGCCCACCGCAGAAATGCGGCCTTCTTCTAGGAGAGCCACCCGATCAGCCATGGCAACGGTGGAAGGCCGGTGAGCCACGATCAAGGTGGTGGTCCCTGCCAATTCCGTGCGCAGCCTCTCGCTCACACGCTCTTCGGTGTTCACATCCAGCGCCGACAACGGGTCATCCAAAATCAACACAGCTGGCTTCGCGGCAATGGCGCGGGCCAAGGCGATGCGCTGGCGCTGGCCACCGGACAGGCTCAGGCCTTCCTCGCCAATGAGTGTCTCCACGCCGTCGGAGAGGGTGTAGGCAAATCCTGCCTGCGCCACCTCCAAAGCTCGTTCCAGCACTTGATCCTCGGATAATCCGGGATGATGAGCCGCGCCCAGGAGGACGTTTCCGCGCACTGAATGGGAGAACAAGGTGGTGTCTTCAAAAGCGACGGAGACGTGTTTACGTAGTTCAGTCAAGGGCAGCTGGCGGATATCAATACCGTCCAAGAGTACGGAGCCAGAGCTGACGTCATAAAGCCGGGGCACCAGGTTGAGCAGCGCACTTTTGCCGCTCCCGGTAACACCCACCAGCGCCATGGTTTCTCCGGCGTGCAGTTTCAAATCAATGCCATTGAGCAGATCTGCCGTGCCCTCCGGGCTATCGGGGAAGCGGAAGTGGACGTTACGGAACTCGAGGTCTCCCTGCACATGAGTCACAGTGGAGGGGGATTCGGGATCGGTGATGGTGTTGACGGCGTCCATGACTTCAAAGTGCCGGTCCAAGGCCGTCTTGGCCGCGAACGTCATGGCCAGTAGCGGTCCCATTGATTCCACAGGGCCAGCCACCACGGCAGCCGTGGCAAAAAACGCAACCAAGGCTCCGACGTCGAGCTGTCCATCAGAAACTAAGAGGATGCCCACCACCAGAACGGCGCCCAGCGCAAGCTCGGGTAGCAGCGAGACGATGAGCGAGAAGACGGCGAGCGATTTGGCCTTATGAATTTCGGTGGCTTGCAGCTCTTGCGCCTGCGAAGCAAAAGAATCCAGCGCTTCCGCGCCACGGCCAAATGCCTTCAGGACGCGGATGCCGTGGACTGACTCCTCCACGGTGGTGGCCAGATCTCCTGCCTGATCCTGACTTTTGCGGCTGACGCGGCCGTAGGAACGCCGGAAGCGGTAGCCGAAAATGACGATCGGCACGGCGGCAGCGAGGAAAATTAGGCCTAGTTCCCAGCTCATGGAGAACATCAACGCCACGCCAATCACCACTGTCAGCGCCGTCACCACCAGCATGATGGCGCCAAAAGCCATCCAGCGGCGCATGAAATTCAGATCGCTCATGGCCCGGCTCAGGAGTTGGCCGGAGCCCCAACGGTCGTGAAATTCCACGGAGAGTTGTTGCAGATGCCGGTAAAAGGAGGTGCGCATACGCGTTTCCACCGTGCTGACCGGAACCAGGACAAACTGCCGGCGCAGGGCGATCAGGCCTGCTTCAAGGACGCCCAAAATCAGGACGACGGAGGCCCCAATCCACAGCGCTTGAGCCCCGTTCCCGGGGAGAAAAGCCGTATTCACTAGAGATCGGTACACCTGCGGGATGGCCAAGGCCACGACGCTGGCCGCTAATGCAGAGGCGAACCCCCATATCAGAGGCCACATCATCGGCCTCAGTTGTGGGGCCAGTCGGCTTAGGGAAGTCCACAGTGTGGTGGTGTCGTTGTTGGCCATGCGTTGCTGTAACTGCCCCCAGATAAAGATGTGTTCTTGGTTTTTCTACCCTACGCCAGTGCCGATGAAAGGAGCTGTCAATCACACACTTGGGGCTCTCCGGTTACGCTTATCTGTCTGTCCTGTCCGTCTATGGTCAGTGGCTTTGTTCGTCGTGGGCATGCACAGTCAGGACTGGGCACGATGCGTGGGCGGCACAGGCAGAGCTGACCGATCCCATCAAGAGCCCCTTGAATCCGCCGAATCCGCGCCGTCCCAGAATGAGAAGGGCTGCGTCTTTGCTGGCTTCAATGAGAACGGGCCGGGCTGATCCCTGAATTAGCTGGGTGGTGAGGTGTCGGGGATAGTCCAAGCCGAATGCTCTCTCCACGGCATCGTCGAGGATCTTTTGTGCCGTTTCTTTGAAGGAAAAATTCTCCAATGCATAGGGCACGGTGTAGGCGCTGGGATAGTTCCAACAGGTCAGGGCCCTGATGTGCGCGCCGAGGGGTTCGGCTAACCAGAACGCTTTGCGCAACGCTTCGACGGATGAATCTGATCCATCGACGCCCACGAGGAAGGTGACTGGTTCATTCTGGATATCCAAGATTGGCTCCGTTTTTGTCTGCGTTGAGGGGTCGTGTTCCTGACTGCGCAACCACCCCGCTGGCCGTCTGGTTAAGAAGAGCCTGCGGTTGGTGAATGTGTGCGCCTAGTTTCACTTCACTCTGAAGCAGTATGAGGTGCAGTCGCTTGATCTGTCCACCAATGGGCCGGTGCCACCACCGTGAACTTGCGGCCCGTGACGGAGGTAGGAGTGACACGGATGAACGAATCTTTACGGCCGGCTTGCCAGGGAAAGAGATTGATCGAAAAGGTATCCAAAACTTCCTCTGTTGATTCCACAAGAGCTGCAGCGCCTTTGACCACCACACTCCAGGCGACTCCACTGCTGGGGTCCACTCCGTCAGCTTCCATAGCTACGGGCGTTCCACTCAGGGCTGCGTCGCGTTTTGCGCCAACGCCGGTACGGAACACCAAAGATCCGTGGTCAACTGCGTAGTTGATGGGGAATATATCGGGATGGTCTGTGACCCAGAGGGCCAGCCGCCCCACCGAAACGCTGCGAAGTAACGCCCAGCATTCGTTGGCAGATAGTTCCTGAGGTGGGGCCGGGGCTGGTGTGTTCGTCATGGCTTGATCCTAGGCTGGCTGGCACATTACCGAAAGAGTCCAAGGTGCTGCCATGCAAGAGTTAGTGCTACCGTCGCTGCGCCTTGGCCGTCCACGCCAAGTAACTGCCCAATGCTGTCACTGCGCCGACGCCGCCAGCAACCAGAGTGTTTTGCCACGTCTTCAGCTTTTCTCTATCAGCCGTTGTCAGGTCACCCAGCCCTCGAATAAACGCCGCAACGATCATTCCGGCAACTAATCGGTTACCAATTCGCTCGGCGCGGCTCATGATGGGAGCCAGTTCATCCGTGCGCAGGTGGACTTCAATGCCATCATCGAGGACATCAAACAAGCGCCGCAGCTTGTCCGGGAAGTTTGCACCGAGATCTACAGCCTCCAGACCCCAGTGGAAGAGAGTGCGCCGAAGGTCACGGGGCAGGGCGCGACTAAACGCGATTTTGCCGGCATAGGGTTTGATGACTGTGCCTAGGCTAAAGGCTGGATCCAGCCGCACGCCCATGCCTTCGGTCATGAAGATCATTTTTGTCAGCATGGCCATTTCACCAGGCATTTGCAGGTGGTGATGGCGCAAGATGGACAGTATTTGAGTGATCAAGGGTGAGATCTCGATTTGCCCTAGTTGCCTCCCCTGATAGAGCTTCATGAACCGAATAACATCTTGACGTAACGCAATGCGATCCGTGGCGGGCCTATTGACGGAAAGCTCCACTAGTGCACGGGCGATCCTGTCGGGGTCATCAAGGCTGAAAGCCAACAAGAGATTGCTGAGTTGCGCTTGGAGTTCCTCACCAACCTCGCCCGCCATCCCAAAATCAATCAAGGCAATGCAGTCGCTTGACTCGACAAACAAATTGCCGGGGTGCGGGTCCGCATGGAAGAAGCCGTCTTCAAAAATCATTTTAATGACTGCCTGGGCTGCTAGGTCAGCCAAAGCGTTCCGCTCGCTGGCAGGCAAGGCGAGGACTTCGACGTCGTCGATCTTGTGTCCATAGATGCGTTCAATGGTGAGTACTCGCGATGTGGTCAACTCCCAGAAGATTTGAGGAATATGAATACTCGAATCTTTGGCAAAATTACGCGCAAAGCGCTCTGCGTTGCTGCCTTCGTGTAGGTAATCGAGTTCGGCACGAAGCGTTGCGCCAAAATCGGTGGCAATTGCTTCAAGGTTGTAGTCCGCTAACGCCGCCCAATTTCGACTCGCCTGTTTTGGGGTTCCCCGCAAGTTGTAGACACGTGTTCTGCATCACGCGGCTTGCGTGAGTACTTCTTCTTTCATTGCGGCCGGCTCTTTTTGAGTGCGTAGGCTCAGTTCATGCT
>NZ_JBTNDB010000035.1:0-31690 GCF_054511175.1 Arthrobacter sp. Sr24
CACCTCCGAGGCTCTGCCCTAGGCTTCCGGAATCTCACCAACTACGTCGCCAGATCGTTGCTGGAATCCGGAGGCTTCAGACCGAAACTACACTCTGAATTCTGAAGAGCCGCTAATGTTTGCTGGTGTTGTCATGCTACCCGGAAAATCCGAGTATTCATGAATGCTACGCGTTGCCTTCGAAACGTTCCGCTCCTGTCACAATCTCATGTAGCACTTACGGACATATGACAAGCACTGGGTCTCCATGCTGACTACGGGCAGTGTCATTCCGTCGCGGCAACAGGTTCGTTGTAGAGAGGATTTGCTGGTCGGGCGTAGGTCATCTTCGGATCGGGCGGACATTGCTGTGATGACACTTGCGGCTAAGCCGTATCGACAGATGTGGGGACAGAATCACCAGCCAAAATGTTACCTCTATGTTGATACTTCCCACCAAAGTACTCGAACATTCGCCAGAGATTTCGTAGGCGTTTCTGTTGAGTCTCGTCGGATCTTCGCGGTTTCACCACGAACCGGGATGCACCGAATCTAGTTCCTAGTTTGGCTATGTGAGGAGACTCTAGCCCAGCTAGTCGCTGGCGTGGATCAAGTCGGGTCAGGGTTCGCCAAACGCCTGCAGCACCTCTGTATTGTCCGGTGCCTCGTGCGTCTTCTGCACGTAGTGTTTGCTGAGTATTCGACGCTTTGGAGACCACCCATTATTGCGGCTGGAGGCCACTGATATTGCAGTCGGGGACCAGCACATCCCCACGTGGGGACCAACGTCGGCCTTCGATATGTTCGATTTGATTCTGGTCGAATTCGGTCCTCTGGTACCGCCCATCTGCATGACCGAGCTGCGGTTGCCGCGCCTAGGTGCGGGCCGCCTACGGAGACGCTTCCAGGCAGGGCCCCAAGCAGCGGCCCCACCATCGTCGGCAGGATGGGGTCAGCCGCGCATTTCCCATCGCTAGCAGTGGCCGGCCGCCTGCAGGGGCACCAAACCAGAACAACAGCCCTGCTCACGTCGCGGTACGCACCACCCCGCCGGCAAAGTGGCTTTCGGCAGCGCTACCGGTGGCTCCCACGGACAATATTCAAGTTTTTTCGTGGTGGTCCCCACGGGCAATATTGCTGGCCCCCAAGCAAGCAAGTATTCATTTGCTGGTGATCATTTCATTGGAGTGGCCTAGTTGTGCCGTCGCGGCGGCAATGCCCTGGGTGTTGGCGAGGATCGTGCCGACTGACTTTCGGAACGTGTGTGGTGTGACCCAGTCGTAGCCGAGGGCTTCTCGGACCTCGCGCCATTGCTTCCGGAAGCCGTTGGGATCACGAATTGTCCCCACACTGGAAGCAAAAACGAGTCCAAGGTCACTGGTCCGGGCCGTGTCCGCCTGACGTTTGCGCAGCATCTCAACGGCAAAGGACGGCAGGAAGTACTTCTGCCGAGAATTGGAACTCTTCGGGTGGTCCTGGATTTTCAGGCCGCTCATGCCTTTGACTTTGATGACGGTGCCATTGATAGTCACTGTTGGCTTTTCGGCCTGAAGGTCGACATCAGTCCAAAGGAATGCCAGGGCCTCGCCGATGCGGGCACCGGTAGCCAGCATGATGTCGACGACGTCGAGGATATCCTTCTCATGCAGGCCATTGGGGCGTCCGGTCGGCTGCTGCCACTTATAGACGCCTTTGCGAAGAGCGATCACCTCATCCAGGGTAAGTGCTCGGACTTCCTTCACGACGATGGGGATTTTAGCGACCTCTCGTAGCGGGTTGGCGCTGATGGCACCGTGCCGCGTCGCGAGGCTAAGCATCCCGGACAGGATGGTCTTGCACATCTTCGCCGTCGTGGCGCCACTATTGGTTCGGATGAACTTGAGGAACCTGCCGAGGGCATTGACGTTGGCTTCTCTGATCGTCAGCTCGCCGGTGCCTGGCAGGATGTGGGTGTCCAAGAGTTCCCGATACCGTTTGCTGGTGTTGGCGGCCCTGCCGAGGTCTTCAAATTCTGCCCACCAAATTCGTGAAAGCTCACGTAACTGCATCTCCGGCCTGATCTCATCCTCGTTCACTGGGACAAGCAGCCTGAGTTTGTGAATCAGGGCCGCCTCGGCCTTTGGCCCTGAAGCTCCCCAGGCTTCGTACCTGCGGACGACGCCGTCGAAGGATCGGAACTTGGCGCGGGCACGCCAAATCATGGGCTTGAGCTGCATGCGGGTGATCTGACCCCACGTACCCAACAGCAGGCGTGCTCTAGGCAAAGGGATCTTCTGTTGTGTCGAGCCACTCATTCAAGTCGCTCCGGCTGATGCGCAGGTGTCGGCCGATCCGGTGAGCTCCCGGCCCGAGGTGCTCGACGCGTCACTGGCAGAAGGTCTGCTCCGGGATCTGCAGTTCCTTGCAGATGTCCCGCGGGGTCAGCCATTCCTCAGCGACTGCTGCGGTGGCAGGAGCCGGCTTGTTTTCTCGCTCATCAGATGCACCTCCTCAACATGGACGTTCCCCTTTCCGTGGCGCAAAGGCAGTGAAACTACATGACCGCTGGTGCCACAGCGAAAAATTCCCATGACGATCTCCCCAATGCGGGGGAGGGGCGCATGCTAGAGAGCCTCTCGTCGGAACCTACTCGATATCGAAGCTTTCCAGTGGAGCGCGAGCACGTGCCGTATCGCCAACGCTGCAGGACTGTAGGTGGCTTGTCGCGCGCAACGTCACAGACGATACTTGAGTCAGCCACAAGATTCAGATTGGAGACTCATGGCGAATCACGAAGCGTCAGGCGTGGCCGATGAAGTTGCTAGAGCCGGGCGCACACCTCAAGGCGAACTGTCCCGAAGGAATCTCCTGCAGCTGGACAATATTGCCAGGATGACTGGCAGGCGCCTGCTTTTCACGGATATCAGCACGGCGATGGCCGCTCGTGGTGTCTAACTGTCCAGGGCGCGGTGGAACTACATGACAGATGTCATTGGACGGTTGCTCCGGGATCGACAGCTGATGGCGAAGTTGGCAGACTTTTTCACCGTGGGCCAAGACTATTTTTCGCAGCGTCGAGGACATGGCAAATCCTGATTTGACCACTTGCCAGCTTGAGTATTTGAAGGCATTGCGGGCAGCGTGGGACAAGTCGTTTAGCGCCAAAAATCTGGGTGAGGTGTCACCGGAAACGATGGCGGCGATTTTTGGTCATCTGAACCAGGATGATGCCCGTTAACCTGAGAATCGGCGGCGTGAGGCTGGGGAAGTCCCGCCGACCGCTGCGCTGATTTGAGGAGCGCTACCGGCTCCCGATCTTGGCCGTTGACGCTTTCGTGATGGTGATCAGATCTGCCGGGGACAGTTCAATGTCGAATCCGCGGCGTCCGCCGGAGACCAAGATCGTTTCGTGATCCAGCGCCGATTCGTCCAGCACCGTGGGGGAGGGCTGGCGCTGGCCAATGGGTGAGATGCCACCTAATACGTAACCGGTGCGGCGCTGGGCAGTGGCCGGGTCGGCCATCGCGGCCTTCTTGTGACCTAACGCTTGAGCCATGGCTTTCAGATCCAAGGTCCCGTTCACGGGCACAATAGCCACAGCGAGAGTTCCGGCCACATCCGTCATTAGAGCCCTGAGACCCGGGCTGGCTTGATTCCCAACGCCGTTGTCGCTTCCATACCGTAGTTGGTGTTGGCAGGATCGTGGTCATAGGGGTGTGCAGTAAAACTAATGCCAGCTTTGGTAAGTGCAACCGTTGCCGGTGTACCAGTGCCCCCGGCGGGGTTTTTCGAGGCAGTATTCTTCTTGGCCATGACATCAATTATGCCAGGACAAAGCCCCGGTTCTCCGATGCAGTTGATCTCGGAGAACCGGGGCTTAGCTGCAGCAACCGAGCCTAGGCGGCCGGGCGGAGCCCACCGTTGATCTTGCGCTTGACGCGACCCAGCATGGCGGACATGCCGCGCATACGTAGGGGTGAAATAGCGCGAGTCAGGCCCAACTGCTCGGGCATGTCATCCGGTACGGCCAGAATTTCTGCGGCGGTCAACCCGTCCAAACCTTCAAACAATACGGAAGCAAAGCCGCGCGTGGTGGGTGCCTCGGGAGGTGCCTGGAAAAACAGACGCACCACCTCGCCGTCGTCCGTCTTTTCAGACTCCACTGTCAAAAACAGTGGTGACTGGCATTCCACCACCTGCTCCAAGAGCTCGGGGTGATCCTTGAGTCGGTCCGGCAAGGGCGGCAGCGACTTGGAGAAGTCCAGCAAGAGCGTCAGCCGGTCCCGTTCCGTTAGTTCCTGAAAATCCTTGACGATCTCGGCCAATGCAGCTGGCAGTGCTTGTGAAGTAGTCATCGACTAAAGCGTACGTTTCTTTTCTATTTGGTGTAAAACGTGGTGATTAGTTGGCCGAGGCGGGGAGTTCGCCGCGCTCGGTGCCGACGGCGATGGGGACGCGAACGGCGTTGCCCCACTCGGTCCAGGAACCGTCGTAGTTGCGGACGGTCTCGAAGCCCAGCAAGTACTTCAGGGCGAACCAGGTGTGGCTGGAACGCTCGCCGATGCGGCAGTACGCAACCACGTCGTCGCCCGGAACCAGGCCGGCTTCGCCGAGGTAGAGAGCCTCGAGTTCTTCACGTGAGCGGTAGGTGCCGTCTTCGGCAGCGGCGCGGGCCCACGGGATGGAGGTGGCGGTGGGGATGTGACCGCCACGCAGCGTTCCTTCCTGCGGGTAGGCGGGCATGTGGGTGCGTTCGCCGGTGTATTCCTCGGTGGAGCGGACGTCGATGAGCGGCTTGCCCAAGTGCGCTAGGACATCGTCCTTGTAGGCGCGGATGGGGGCGTCGTTGCGCTCCACTACCGGGTAGCTTTCGGTGGGAGTGACCTCGGTGGCGTCCGTGGTGAGCTCGCGGCCCTCGGCAATCCACTTATCGCGTCCGCCGTCGAGCAGGCGAACATCTTCGTGACCGAACAGAGTGAATACCCAGAGCGCGTAGGCGGCCCACCAGTTGGATTTATCGCCGTAGACGATGACGGTGGAATCGCGGGAGATGCCCTTAGCCTGGGCGAGCAGCGCAAAAGCGGCGCCGTCGATGTAGTCGCGAGTGACGTCGTCGTTCAGGTCTGTGTGCCAGTCAATCTTCACGGAACCGGGAATGTGGCCGGTCTCATAGAGCAATACGTCCTCATCGGACTCAACCACCACAATGCTGCCATCCGCGGCGGCACCGTCAGCCAGTGCGGCGGCGAGCCACTCGGTGGAAACCAAGCGCTCCGGGTGGGCGTACGATGCGAACTTCTCATTTGTTTCTGCTGCTACTGGCATGATGGCCCTTCTAAACTAGGTGGTTCATAGCTGGTGCCACAGGGGAGGGCGACAGCTGAACCTCTCAATCAGCGTAACCACGGGGGACCCCGAAAGCTTCCTTTCGTTAACGCTACGCAATATGGCGTGGGTATTCTTAGAAACGTGAGTTGTGGGCCCCATGCTGGTGGTCTGCGCAAATTCTTGATGATCGGAAATCTTTCTTGGTACAGGTTGAGCAACTTTCCACGCGCCGCCCGGCGGTTTCGGTGGATGAACTGCTAGCGGGTTTTGTCCCATCGCCGCGCTTTGGTGAGGTTTCCTTCAACAGTTACCGCCCGGATCCTTCGCAACCCTCGCAATCAGAGGCGGTGACTATGCTGCAGAAGTTTGCCAACGGTGCGGCGAAGAAGCCGGCTGGTGGTGGGCTACGGAAATTCTTTGGTGGCAAAGCTAAGGCTGCTGGTGCCGGTGCGGAGCGTGCCGGGATTTATCTGGACGGCGGCTTTGGGGTAGGTAAGACCCACCTCTTGTCATCTCTGTGGCATGAGGTTGAGGGTCCCAAGGCCATCGGCACCTTCGTGGAGTACACCAACTTGGTGGGTGCGTTGTCATTCCGCAAAACCGTGGAGGCACTGAGTGCCTACAAGCTGGTGTGCATTGATGAGTTCGAGCTCGATGATCCAGGCGATACCGTACTGATGTCGCGCCTCATGCGTGAGTTGGCCGACGCCGGGGTGCGGCTGGCCGCCACGTCCAACACGCTGCCGGGATCCTTGGGCGATGGACGCTTTGCCGCCGTTGATTTCAAGCGCGAAATCCAAGTCCTAGCCGATCAGTTTGAGATCTTGCATATTGATGGTGAGGACTTCCGCCACCGTGGCCTACCCACGCCTCCCGAGCCTGTAGCCAATAGTGACCTTGACTCACGCATGCGCCAGGACTTTGCCGGGCGAACTGTGGCTGTTGACGACTTCAGCGTTCTGGTGGATCACTTGGCCGGCGTCCACCCGTCCCGCTACCGGCAGATGCTCTCCGGCATCGACGCCGTAGTGTGGCGCAATGTGCACACCATCACCGAGCAATCGGTGGCTTTGCGCTTTGTGGTGCTGGCCGACCGGCTCTACGACAAAGATGTGCCGATCATGGCCAGCGGCGTCCCCTTGGATCAGCTGTTCACCCCTGAAATGATGACCGGTGGGTACCAGAAGAAATACTTCCGTGCCGTCTCGCGTCTGACTGCTCTTGCCCGTGAAGCTCAGGAAATCGGGGACCGCCAGCCGGTTGGGTGATGGCTGGTTGTTTTCGCGCGCTTTTGCTTGTTTTCGCTTGTTGTGGCGTGAGGAATGCGAAAGGCCCCGGTGCCGTCTCTCGACAGTACCGGGGCCTTCTTTGACGCCATTCAAAAGGGCGAAGGGGTCAGGCTATTTGCCTGTGCGATCAATAAAGTCCGACGCGGCTTTCTGGACACCGTCCACCTGATCCTTGAACTTGTCGCCGGTCTTCCCGTCAACAAAGTCACCAGCCTTTTCAATTCCACCTTTGATGGAATCCTCATGGCCGTTGATCAGTCCTTCAGCCTTGCCCTTGATATTGTCAAAAATAGACAATAGGCACCTCCCTTCGCTCCTGGGGCCATTGGCGCCCCAACTTTTCTTAGCTTAGTATCTTTGCCCACCTTGTCAACGATATTTCCCGCAGTTGTGCCCTCAGCTGACTGGGTGGCTTCAGGTATGTCCACGCTATCTACGCTTAGACGTTTGGCATGAGGCGGCGTTAAGTCGGTTTAGGCGGCGATGGCAGCCATAGAACGGATACTCCACAAGACCCGGTCCTGATCCAGTACTAATTCAAAGGTAACCAGGGGAGTCTTGGGGTTGTGGCCAATCCTTGCCTGCACCTGCCAGACCTCCACATCCATGAGGCGAGGTAAACGGCGCGCGCTCCGCCACCAATCCACCCGTTCGAACCAGCTCACTGGCTGCACCCCCACGTGCCACGTGCGGCCCTCCCGCACGAAAGATTCAGGTCCACGCGGCCCCATTGTTACTTCCAGATTCTCCATGCCGGGCACGCTACCGGCAGGCACTGACATAGATTCAGGGTGTTGGGTGGGGTCAGGGTTTAGATGTCTGGACCGGTTCAGCTACCCGAAACAGTGGCCGCTAACTCTTAGCAAACAATTTCTGCCCTCGAGTCCTCACGTTTGGCCCCCTAAATCGATCTTAGGGGGCCAAACGTGAGGACTCGCGGTGCCGACATAGTCCGGGGTCAGTAGTTGCGGGGGAACAGCGGAGAGAGTCGCGGTACCTTGCTGGTTCGCGGTACGTCGCCGATTTGGCCGCTAACCCCCGGTTTGGGAGTTGGCGACCTGATTTATGGCACGAAAAAGCCCCTCTTCTCAGCGTTTGTGCTGATCTGAAGGGCTTTTCTTTGATGTGGGCGATACTGGGTTCGAACCAGCGACCTCTCCGGTGTGAACGGAACGCGCTACCACTGCGCCAATCGCCCAATTCACGCACATATCCCGCAGGCTATGCATGATCCTTGGTGCGTTGAAAACAATAGCCCAAACTTTCACCTAGTCATAATCGCTCGAACAGGAACCGAATAGGAACCTGACTCAGGCGTGACAGGGCTTTCCCATGAGCGGAGAGAAGGTGTCATGGTGCGTGGTGATGTGACGAGGACCTCATGGTTAATTCTGGCCGCAGCGCCCCAAAATGAGCCCAAAAGGGGTCTAAATGACACCTTTGTAATTCGAATGGGAAACCCTGGATCCGCACCAGCTCAACGAAGTACGGCAGTTGGATTGGGCCAAGGTGGTTCGCGAGGATGTTCGATTTGGTGTTTCGGATTCTGCTCATGTAATGTTTTCACCGCAGCAACACGGACTACCGAAGCGGAAACGCAGAGGCAAGAAAATGTAGCTTATGCGGTTGTAGCTCAGCTGGTAGAGCACCACCTTGCCAAGGTGGATGTCGCGAGTTCGAATCTCGTCAACCGCTCGCATGACACCATATTCAGTTCGCATGGTGGGGTGGCCGAGAGGCGAGGCAACGGACTGCAAATCCGTGCACACGGGTTCGAATCCCGTTCCCACCTCCATTTGGCTGATCCAAAGTATTTTGCTGTATAGTTCAGCGGGATGCAATGGGCGATTGGCGCAGCGGTAGCGCGCTTCCCTGACACGGAAGAGGTCACTGGTTCGATCCCAGTATCGCCCACGAATGAACTCCAGCGTTCATTTGTTATATGTAGTACCTGTGGTCGTAGCTCAGCTGGTAGAGCACCACCTTGCCAAGGTGGATGTCGCGAGTTCGAATCTCGTCGACCACTCGGATCGTTGTGTGACTGCCGGAATCCTTGGGTTCCGGCAGTTCCATGCAGGGCAACTCCAAGTAAGATCAACGATTTCAGCCAGCTGGAATCATTGGGCGATTGGCGCAGCGGTAGCGCGCTTCCCTGACACGGAAGAGGTCACTGGTTCGATCCCAGTATCGCCCACGAATGAATATCAGCATTCATTCGAAGTATGAAATGTGTAGTACGTGTGGTCGTAGCTCAGCTGGTAGAGCACCACCTTGCCAAGGTGGATGTCGCGAGTTCGAATCTCGTCGACCACTCCAAGAGAGAAATGCCGGAATCCTTAGGGTTCCGGCATTTTTCATTTCTCAGCAGTTCTAGTCCTGGAACAAACTTGTCCACAGCCTGCGGCCAAGAGCAGTCGCAGTGTCGGACGGAAGTGGAATAGTAGAAGCATGACAGCTCCAGCTTTGGCCCACAGCACAGAATTAGGGCGCATGTACGCCCGTTCCCTGCAAGACCCGCCCAAGGTCCCTTCCATAACCACCGTGATTGGGCAACAAGCCACCTCCCTCGATGGATGGATTGGCTACATGGCGGCAACTGCCGTGGTGAAACACCCCGATCTGAGCTCTGCCGTAGGTAACCCGGGCCAATTGCGCACTGTTGTGCGCGACAGCTCCAACGCTGCCGAACAGTTTCGTGATGCTGCGGCAGCGCGTGGAGACCGCGTGCATAACTACTGCGAACAGGTGGCCCTGCGCGCTCTGGACCGGCCCCACCAGCTTGCCGAAGCCAAGGAAGCCTTAGCTGAACACGGCGAAGAGAACTTTGCCCTCCGCTTTGATACCTGGTGGAGCGACTACAAGGTCCAGCCGCTACAGCCGGAAATCACTGTCTGGAATGAGACTCTGGGCTACGCCGGAACCCTGGACCTCGTGGCAACCATTGGCGGACGCCTGTGCATCATCGATTACAAGACCAAGGGCACCGACCGCAACGGTCAGGTCAAGAATCTCGATGCCAAGGTAGTCATGCAGCTCGTCGCCGGCATGAAGGCTGAGGAGTCAATCATTGATGAAGCGGCCGGCACGTGGGAAGCCTGGAAGTACGGCCAAGATCCCATTTTGCTCGGCGTGGCCATCGGCGAAACAGAAGTCCGCACCCTGCAAGCCAACCCTCAGGTCTTGAAAGCGCACTGGTTCAAATTCGCCTCATTGCGGCGCGTGTGGCAAACCTCATTGGACGCAGCACAAGCAGGCACTGCTTTGCTCGATATTGCGCCTCCCGCGTAGTAACCGCCAACTAGACTTATCCCAAAGCAGTTCCACAGGCCTGATTCGGTCTGCATCAATTCCAAAGTGAGGTGCCCACCCATGGCCATCCTGAGCATTCGCATCATTGGCGACCCTGTCCTGAGAACAGTCGCCGAGGAAGTGAGCGAATTTGGCCCTGAGTTGGCCAAGTTGATTTCCGACATGACAGAGACCATGCACGATGTCCATGGCGCCGGTCTGGCTGCACCTCAAATTGGTGTCAACAAGCGCATCTTTACTTACTCCGTGGACGGGGCCGAAGGGCACGTTATCAACCCTGTGCTGGTGGCTAGCGATGACATGGCCCCCGGCGAACCCGAAGGCTGCCTCTCTGTGCCCGGGCTGGGTTACACCGTGGCCCGCCAGCGCTGGGTGCGAATCACCGGCGTTGACCAGCACGGCCATCCCCTGGACATGGAAGCGACTGGCACCTTGGCCAAGTGCTTCCAGCACGAAACGGACCACCTTAACGGCAAGCTCTACGTGGATCGTCTCGAAGGCGAGGACCGCAAAGACGCACTCCGGGCCATTCGCACGGCCAACTACCACGACGTCACCAATGAAACCGTAGCCAAGCGCGCCAAGACTGTGGGCTCCGCCTTCGGTGGCACCTTCGGCGCAGGGGCCGCTCAATGAGGGTCCTCTTTGCCGGAACCCCCGCTGTAGCGTTGCCGTCGCTGGAAGTTTTGCGTGAGGCGGGACATGAGATCGTCGCTGTCCTGACCCGCCCGGACGCGCCGCTGGGCCGCAAAAGGGTTATGACGCCGTCGCCCGTTGCCGCCCGCGCGCAGGAACTGGGCCTGCCCGTCATCAAGGCAGACAAGATCGACGCCGAAGCTGCCGCGGCCATCGCCGCCGCCGCACCTGAGGTGGCCGCCATTGTTGCCTACGGCGCCCTGATCCCCTCCTCGGCACTTACTCTGCCGACGCACGGCTGGATCAACCTACACTTCTCACTTTTGCCAGCCTGGCGCGGCGCGGCACCCGTGCAGCACTCCGTCATTAACGGCGATGAGATCACCGGTGCCTCCACGTTCCTGCTCGAAAAGGGACTCGATACCGGCCCCGTCTACGGCACCATGACCGAGACCATTCGGCCCACCGATACCAGCGCCGCCTTGTTGGATCGGCTATCGCACAGCGGGGCAATTCTGTTGGCGCAGACCATTGACGGCATCGGCGCCGGAGCCCTCAGCGGAGTGCCCCAGCAGGGCGAGATCTCCCTAGCGCCCAAGCTCACCCTTGAAGACGGACACGTGGCCTGGGGCGAACCAGCCCTGGCTATCAACCGCCGCATTCGGGGCGTGACGAGCGAACCCGGCGCGTGGACCATGTTGGCTGGACAGCGTTTCAAACTGGGTCCGGTGCTGATGCGTCCGGACGTCGCAGATTTGGCGCCCGGGCAGCTCTTGATCAGCGGGAAAACCGTTGTGGTGGGCACCGGATCGCACGCCGTCGAACTGGTAGATGTGCAACCTGCAGGCAAAAAACTTATGAAGGCAACAGACTGGGCCCGCGGCCTAGGCAACAAGGAAGATGTGGTGTTTGAATGACCAGCGAGCAAGGCGGGCGTTCCGGCCACCAGAGCAGCAACTCCAGCCGTGGCCACCAGAGCCAGGGCGGTGGTGTGCGGCGTCGTGATGATTCCGGGCGCGAACGTAACCGCAGCACCGGCCGCAACCGGACCGAGACCGCACCGGGGCAGCGTACCCGCGTTGCGGACCCCGCACGCTTGGTGGCTTTTGAGGTGCTCCGAGCGGTTTCCGCTGATGACGCCTACGCCAACCTGGTGCTGCCGGCTCGTATCCGCAAGCACGGACTGGACCGCCGTGACGCGGGTTTCGCCACCGAACTGACCTACGGCGCGCTCCGTGCTCAGGGCACCTACGACGCCATTTTGGCCACCTGCGTTGACCGCCCGCTCAGCGAGCTGGACCCCGCCATCCTGGACGCGCTGCGCATTGGCGCCCACCAGCTTATGGCCATGCGCGTGCCCACCCACGCCGCCCTGGATCAGACCGTTGGCCTGGCCCGCGCCGTCATTGGTGCCGGCCCCTCCGGCCTGGTCAACGCTGTGCTGCGCAAGGTTGCCGCTAAGGAACTCCCCGAGTGGATCGAGCAGCTCACCGAGGGCCTCAGCGACGACGTCAAGATCGCCTCCATTGAGCACGCTCACCCCGAGTGGATCGTCCGCTCGATGCGCCAGGCGCTGGTGGCCCACGGCCGCGACGTCTCCGAGATCACGGCCTTGCTGGAAGCTGACAACGCTGCCCCCGTGGTCAACCTCGTGGCCCTGCCCGGACTTGGCGATCTCACCGAGGCTTTCGAGGCTGACTTCACGGCCGGTGAGTTGGTAGTGGATTCCGCCCTATCCTCCGGCGGCGATTTGAGCCGGCTGCAAAGTGTCCGCGACGGTTCCGTCCGCGTTCAGGACGCCGGTTCGCAGCTGGTGGCCCGGGCCCTGGCTGGCGTGGAGATCTCCTCACAGAAGAACGACGCCGAGGAGCGCTGGCTTGATCTGTGCGCCGGACCCGGTGGAAAAGCCGCCCTTCTGGCTGCCTTGGCCGCACAGAAGAATGCTTGGCTGCTGGCTAACGAGCCGGCTCCGCATCGCGCCAAACTAGTTTCGCAAGCCCTAGCTGCCGTTCCACAGGACGCCTGGACGGTACGCACTGGAGATGGCCGCGACATTGGCAAAGAGCACCCGGGCGCGTTCGATCGCATCCTGGTCGATGCCCCGTGCACCGGATTAGGTGCCCTGCGCCGTCGTCCCGAATCACGGTGGCGCCGCAAGCTCTCCGACGTCACCGAGCTGGGCCCGCTACAGCGTGAGCTCCTCACCTCGGCACTTGACGCAGTCAAGCCCGGGGGAGTGGTGGCCTACGTGACCTGTTCACCGCATATTGCCGAAACCATCGCCGTGGTTGAAGACGCCATGCGCAAGCGCCCCGAACTGGAATTGATCGACGCCGGTGCAGCATTGGATGCGGCCAGCCTCAGCGGTGACGTGGGCGCCGGCAACACCACAGCCACCGTTCCCGGACACCGGATGATGGCCCAGCTGTGGCCGCACATCCACCAGAGCGACGCCATGTTCTTGGCCCTGATCCGCAAGAACTAGCCAGCCACCAGTCCATTAATCCACGCACCATAGATGAGGTATCTTTCGTGAGCGCACCCCTTGCCTGCTGCATCAACCCCAGCATCCTCTCCGCCGATTTTGTGAATCTGCAAGCAGAACTTGCCCGGATTTCCAACGCCGACGCCGTCCACGTGGACGTCATGGATAACCGCTTTGTGCCGAACCTGACCATCGGCCTGCCCGTGGTGGAACGCATCCAGCAAGTCAGCCCCATTCCGTTGGATGCACATCTGATGATCGCCGAGGTTGACCGCTGGGCGCCGCTGTATGCCGATGCTGGTCTGGCCTCTGTGACGTTCCATGTCGAGGCCTCTGATGCCCCCTTCAAACTGGCTCGGGAACTGCGTGCTAGGGGCGCGAAGGCCGGTATGGCACTGCGCCCAGCAACCGCCGTCGAACCTTATTTGGACATGCTCGAAGAGCTGGACATGCTGCTGATCATGACAGTGGAACCAGGCTTTGGCGGGCAAGCATTTTTGGACGTGACACTGCCGAAAATCCGGCGCGCCCGCGCAGCCATTGAGGGCAGCGGCGTCAACGTTGCCATCCAGGTAGACGGCGGCATCACGGAGGAAACCATCACCCGCGCAGCCGAAGCCGGCGCCAATGTGTTCGTGGCAGGCTCTGCGGTCTACGGCAAAGCATCGCCCGCGGAAGCCATCGAATCACTGCGTGCCAAGGGCCAGCTGGCCTTCGGCTAACACTCTGCGCAACAAGCACGGGCGCCACGGGAATAATCCCGCGGCGCCCGAACTTGTAACCTCATGAAGCTTGGCACCGTAAAAGGTGCCATAATGAAAAAGTCGCCCGCAACCGCGGGTGCGAATATGCAGTATTACGTGCTCCGGGGTCGGTGTAATTCCGAACCGGCGGTTATAGTCCGCGACCCGCGCGCTCTTAGTTGGTAACAGCTGAAAGCAAACGGTTGATCTGGTGAAATTCCGGAACCGACAGTTAAAGTCTGGATGGGAGAAGCACGATACAGTCTTGGCCGTCAGGTCAGGGGTGTGGTGGAAGCAAGCCAAAATCCGCCACTCTTCCTGCGCCCGGTGCGCCTTTGCTGTACGTTACCCCCGGAGCCATCGCGGTCTCGAAAGGGCAAGGTAACGATGGACTTTCTGCGATGGCTCTTTGACGCCAAACTTGAATTCGCCGGCGGCGGATTCCTCCTCTGGCGCGAAGTCATAGGAAACCTTTTTGGGCTCGCCAGCGCCCTCGGCGGTATGCGCCGTAAAATCTGGGCGTGGCCGGTGGGCATCATCGGCAACCTTCTGCTCTTCACAGTCTTCATGGGCTCGGTCTTCGGATCGCCCGATCACGTGAATTTGCTGGGCCAGGCCGGACGTCAAATCATGTTCATCGCCGTCTCCATTTACGGCTGGCAGCGCTGGAATCAGACCCGCCACAAGAAGAACGACGACGGCGCTCACGTAGGCGACGCCGTTGAGCCACGCTGGGCTGGGGCCCGGGTACGGTGGCTCTTGGTGGCTGCCATGGTGGGTGGAACAGCCATCCTCACACCCATTTTCTCCGCCCTTGGTTCTTACGAACCGGTCTGGGCTGATGCCTGGATCTTCATGGGATCCCTCCTGGCTACCTATGGAATGGCCAAGGGGTGGGTTGAGTTCTGGTTGATCTGGGTCGCCGTTGACCTGGTGGGCGTCCCGCTGCTCTTCAGCGCCGGATATTACGCCTCCGCTTTCATGTATGTCTTCTACGGTGCATTCACTTTGGCCGGATTCTTCGTATGGTGGAAGGTGCGGCGCAACGCAGATGCCCTAAACCGGCAGGTGTCAGTTGACGCAACGTTCCCTGACATAACCGTAAGTAACACAGCGAGCAACCTTGTCGATAGCACTGTGAGTAACCGAGAGGCCAAAAAATGATCTTCGAATCCAGTGGCGATGATTCCTTTATGAACGAGCCCGAGCACTTCACCCACGCGGAGATTTTGGGGATGGAGACGGCTCTTTCTGCAGCCCGTCAGGGCGTGCGTAGCTCCAACCCGCTGGTGGGTGCTGTCATTATTGACGCCGACGGAACATTCCTGGCCATCGGTTATCACAAGGGTGCTGGAACTCCCCACGCGGAAGCGGATGTCATCAACCGTTTGTTGGGTACAGGAGTCAAGCGTGACCTCTCCGCTGCGACACTGATTGTGACCCTTGAACCGTGCAGCCACGTGGGCCGTACCGGGCCCTGTACTCAGGCGATTTTGGATGCGGGGATCGGCAATGTTGTCTACGCCGTTGCCGATCCGCATATGCCGGCTGCTGGTGGGGCGCAAATCCTCCGCAACGAGGGCATTAACGTGCGCATGGGCCTCATGGCCGCAGAAGCCGAAGACCTTAATCGCCGCTGGTTTGTGGCTGTCCGTGAGAACCGTCCGTTCATCACGGCGCGCTTGGCCCAGACAGTGGACGGCCGGATCGCGGCCGTTGACGGCACCAGCCAGTGGATCACCTCGCAGGCTTCCCGCCAAGACTCGCATGAGCTGCGGGCCCGGGTGGACGCTATTGTGGTGGGGACCGGCACGGTCATGGCTGACAATCCGCGCCTGACAGCGCGTGCAGCTGATGACTCGGATGCGGCGCAGCAGCCGCTGCGAGTGGTCATGGGCATGCGCGACATTCCGGCGGACGCCGCTGTGAGAGGTGCCGTGGGCACCCCCAGTAGTCCGGACCGCTTAGGTGATGATGACTTTCTGGCACTACACACTCACGATCCGGCCGCCGTCGTACGTGAACTACACGGACGCGGCGTGGGCCACCTCATGATTGAGGGAGGGGCCATCATCAACGCCGCATTCCTCGCTCAGGGGCTGGTCGATGAACTCGTGGTTTACCTGGCACCGACCCTCCTGGGATCGGGCATTCCCGCCCTCACTGATCTGGGAGTCGGCACGCTGGAGCAGGCGCAGCGTTGGGAATGGGACGCCACCACAACTGGACCAGTGGAACTGCTGGGTCCGGATTTGAAATTGACGCTGATGCCGGCCAAGGTGCCCGCCATCGAGCAAGGAAGCTGAGATGTTTACTGGAATTATTGCGGGCCGAGGCACAGTCCTCGCCTTGAAAGGCGCTCCCGAAGATGGCAGCGCAGTGTTGGTTCTCGAAGCCGGCGCACAGCTGGACGGCCTAGAGCTGGGCGGCTCCCTCGCCGTCAACGGTGTGTGCCTGACGGCCACCCGGCTGGTGGGTGACACCATCGAGATGGACGTCATGGGCGAAACGCTCACGCGCACCACCACCGGTGCCCTGGTGTCGGGTGACATGGTCAACCTCGAACGCTGCGTTCCTGCCGGCGGGCGGCTCGACGGACATGTGGTCCAGGGTCATGTGGATGGAACCGGCGCTTTGGTGGAACGCGAAAATCTCGGCAATTGGGAACGTCTGCGTTTCTCGATTCCTACCGAACTTTCGCGTTACGTTGCCGAAAAGGGATCCATCGCCATTGATGGCGTCTCGCTGACTGTGACGGCAGTGAGCCCGGCTACCGATCCCGAACAGTGGTTTGAAGTGGGGCTGATTCCTGTCACGCTGGCTAACACCGGATTGGGATCGAAGGTGGCCGGCGGCGCCGTGAACCTTGAGGTCGACGTGCTGGCCAAATACACGGCTCGGTTGCTGGAATTCACCACGCTGACTGGGGATGCATCATGAGCACCATCTTGGATCCGATTCCCCTCGCCATTGCTGCGATAGCCCGGGGCGAGGCGGTGGTGGTGGTTGATGACGAGGACCGTGAAAACGAAGGCGACATCATCTTCGCCGCTCAACACAGCACCCCGGCGCTCATGGGCTGGACCATTCGCTACACGTCCGGAGTCATTTGCATTCCCATGGATGACGGGCATGCCGATCGTCTTGCGCTGCCTCCTATGGTGGCGATCAATCAGGACGCGAAAGGTACCGCTTACACCGTCAGCTGCGATGCGGCTGAGGGTATGTCAACGGGTATCAGTGCCACCGACAGGTCACTGACGGCGCGCGTTTTGGCTAACCCGTCCTCCACTCCTTCGTCTATCACCCGTCCTGGGCATATCTTCCCGCTGCGCGCCGTGGCTGGGGGAGTGCGTCAGCGTCCTGGCCATACCGAAGCGGCCGTGGACCTGTGCAAACTAGCAGGCTGTGAGCCCGTGGGAGTCATTGCAGAAGTTGCAGATGACATGGGCGAAATGGTGCGCCTGGAAGGGTTGCGCGAATTTGCCGACAAGTTCTCGCTGGTGCTGATTTCCATTGCAGACCTCGTGGCTTATCTGGCCGAGCAGGACGGTGGCGTTATTGGCGGTGCTGCTCTTGACGCTGCGGCTCTTAAAGCTGCGGCTCTCAATGGTGCCGAGGGTGATCATGTCTGAGGAATGCATAGTGACCGGAGGGCCGGTGGTAGCCCTGCCCACCCGCTTCGGCACATTCTCCGTTCAGGCGTGGATAGATGCGGTTACGGGGGCCGAACACCTCAGCCTCAGCGCCCCGGGGGCCACGCACGCAGGTGAGCCAGCAGGTGAGTCGAACGCAGGCGAGCCGAACACAGCTGAGCCGAACAACACCAGTCCGGAAGACGCCGTCGTGCCTCTGGTGCGGCTGCACTCGGAATGCCTCACGGGTGACGTGTTTGGTTCCTACCGTTGCGATTGCGGGGAACAACTCGATCATGCGCTGGAAGAAATTCACCGGCGCGGCGGCACCTTGGTGTACCTGCGCGGTCATGAGGGTAGGGGGATCGGGCTTGCCAACAAGATCCGCGCGTACAGCCTGCAGGAATCCGGCGCCGACACGGTTGAAGCCAATGAACAACTCGGCTTACCCGTTGACGCACGCGACTACTCGGCCGCGGCGGGCATTTTGACGGCGCTAGGTCTGACCCGCATTGCACTGCTGAGCAACAACCCGCTGAAGGAAGCCGATCTGGCTAGCCGTGGCATTGAAGTGGTCGCCATGGTGCCCGCAAAAATCCCGGCCCGCAGCGAAAACCTGCGCTATTTAGTCACCAAACGCGATCGCATGCACCACGCACTGACGCTGGATGACGCCGTCGATCCGAACGGCACAACAGCGACCCACACCACCACCGAAACTACAGAAGGATACACAGCATGAGCGGCCATGGAGCACCAGTTATTGGATTCGACCCGGCAGAAAAGTCACAGGCAGCAGGGCTAAAGCTCGCCATCATTGCTGCTAGCTGGCACACCGAAATCATGGATGGCTTGCTCGATGGTGCCCTGCGCGGAGCCGCCGATGCCGGCATCGAGAATCCCGTGGTGGTCAGAGTGCCCGGAAGTTTCGAGCTGCCCGCTGCGGCCGCGCGCCTGGCTCCAAAGTTTGACGCCGTGGTGGCCTTGGGTGTGGTGATCCGTGGCGGAACGCCTCACTTTGACTACGTCTGCCAAGCCGCAACGATGGGCCTTACCGACGTCAGCGTCCGCACGGGCGTACCCGTGGGCTTCGGTGTTCTGACCTGCGATACCGAGGAGCAGGGCATCGCCCGTGCCGGACTGCCGGGCTCGGTAGAGGATAAGGGTCACGAAGCTGTCACGGCTGCCCTGGCCACAGCGCTAACGCTGGCAAACTTGGGCGTCTAACTCGGTTCAACTCTTGGGGTTCGGGCTCTGCGTTTGAAGCACTAGCCTTCAAGCCCGCGGTTTGAACCCAAAGAATGAACCTCCAGGTACCTCGCTGAAACCCTATTCGCCCTGAAGCTGCGTCAGGTTAAGCCTTAACGGTGCGCTACTCACTGAGCTGCGCACCGTTAACGCGTAACGGTACGCAGCTTCAGGGATCCAGCAGCTTCAGGGATCCAGACCCCGCAGCCGCGCTGTGATGGAAGTACGTGATGGACATAACAGCCATCAGAGCGTCCGGATCGCGGACACGGGCCGTCTCAAAAACCGCGAACTGGCACTGAATCCAGTAAGGTGGACTGCGTGAAGACCTTCGAATCTCTCTTTGATGAGCTCAGTGCGAAAGCCGCAGCCCGGCCCGCTGGCTCCCGTACCGTCGCCGAACTTGATTCCGGCGTCCACGGTATCGGCAAGAAAGTAGTTGAGGAAGCCGCCGAGGTGTGGATGGCCGCCGAGTATGAATCGGAAGCAGCCTGCGCCGAGGAGATTTCCCAGCTGTTCTACCACCTGCAGGTCATGATGATCGCTAAAGGGTTGACTCTTCAGGACGTTTACAAGCATCTCTAGCCACATGCTGTGGCTGCTTGAACCGCTCCTTTAATGCGGCATTGGAGTCCAGTGCCGACAACTTTTTTGCTTGAAACTACCTGAAAGAATTGATTTACATGCTGCGTGTTGCCGTTCCCAACAAGGGTGCCCTGTCCGAAGCTGCTTCAGCGATGTTGGCGGAGGCTGGCTACCGTCAGCGCCGCGACTCTCGCGAACTGGTCATGGTTGACCCTGAGAATAACGTTGAATTCTTTTTCCTGCGTCCCCGCGATATTGCCGTCTATGTTGGCGCCGGTACCCTGGACGTTGGCATCACCGGCCGTGACCTGCTGATGGACGCCCAGGTGGATGCCGAGGAACTGCTGCCCTTAGGGTTCGCCCGCTCTACGTTCCGCTTTGCCGGTCCCGTGGGAGATTTCTCCAGCGCCGCCGAGCTTGAAGGCAAGCGCCTGGCCACCAGCTATGACGGTCTGCTGCGCGAATACTTGACCGAGCTGGGCATCAACGCCTCAGTAGTTCGCCTCGATGGCGCCGTGGAGTCCTCGGTCCGCTTGGGCGTTGCCGATGCCATTGCTGACGTCGTTGAAACGGGCAGCACGCTCAAAGCCGCTGGCATGGAAATCTTCGGCGAACCCATCCTGAACTCCGAGGCTCTGCTCATCGGCCGACGCGGCGTCACCCCGCCTCCCGGCCTGGAAGTTCTGATCCGCCGCCTGCACAGCGTTCTGGTTGCGCGCCAGTATGTGCTCCTTGACTACGATGTGCCCAAGACGCTCATGGAGCAGGCTACGGCCTTGACTCCCGGGTTGGAGTCACCCACAGTATCGCCCCTGCGCGACACCGATTGGGTTGCCGTGCGCTCCATGGTCTTGTCAAAGGACACCAACCGCATCATGGATGAACTCTACGATCTGGGCGCCCGCGCCATTCTGGTCAGCAACATTCACGCCTGCCGGATCTAAGCCCCAAGCCCAGCGCGTTTTCACAGTTTGAGCCAAATTTTGATCCAAAGAGGGTACATGCCATGAGTGTTGCCATCCGTGTTATTCCCTGCCTGGACGTCGACGCCGGCCGCGTGGTCAAAGGCGTCAAGTTCCAGAACCTGCGCGACGCCGGAGATCCCGTTGAGCTCGCACAGCGGTACGATCGTGCCGGTGCCGATGAGCTGACGTTCCTTGACGTCACCGCCTCCTCCGGAAATAGGGAGACCACCTTTGATGTGGTCTCCCGCGCCGCCGAGCAAATTTTCATCCCGCTCACCGTGGGTGGAGGCGTGCGTGAGGTGTCCGACGTCGATAAGCTCCTGCGGTACGGTGCGGACAAGGCCTCCATCAACACCGCAGCGATTGCCCGCCCGGCCGTCATCAATGAGATCACTGCTCGCTTCGGCTCGCAGGTTCTGGTGCTGAGCGTTGATGCGCGCCGCACCCAGGGCGGGATCACGCCGTCGGGCTTTGAAGTGACCACCCATGGTGGGCGCAAGGGCACCGGTATGGATGCCATCGAGTGGGCCAAGGAAGCTGCCGATCGTGGTGTGGGGGAGATCCTGCTGAACTCGATCGACGCCGATGGCACCAAGGAGGGCTTCGATTTGGAGCTCATCCGTTTGGTCCGCGCCGCCGTGCATGTCCCCATCATCGCCTCCGGAGGTGCCGGCAAGCCCGAGCACTTCCCGCCGGCCGTGGCGGCAGGTGCCAATGCTGTGCTGGCCGCGTCGGTGTTCCATTTTGGTCCAGACAGTGCCATTGCGGATGTTAAAAAGGCAATCCGCGACGCCGGATACGAAGTCCGCTAATACCGTCTCCTATTGATGGGCTCAGGTCGCTGAACGGCGTGAGCCCATTAGTGCGTTAACAATCATTGAGCGAGGGCCGATCTTGCTACAGTTGAGCTATGCCAAAGAAAGCGCTTTCCCAGCCGATTTCCGTCATTGACGGGGCCCATCCGATCCTGTCCGTTCTCCGGCTCCTTCTGCGGCGCCCAAAGCGGATGGCTGTGGCTGTGCTCGCTTTTGCGCTGAAGGAAGTACCGCTGTGGTTTCTGCCGGTCATCACCGCCGCGATCATTGACATTGTCACCGTGGGTGGGCCGGTTGAATCCGTGCTGTGGTGGAGTCTGCTGGCCGCGGTGCTACTGATCCAGAATTACCCCAACCACATTATTTACACCCGGAATTTCATGACCGTGGTCCGCGATACTGGATCCGTACTTCGCAACGTTTTGGCTGCTCGTTTGCAGAGCTTGTCGATCGGGTATCACACGCGGGTGAATTCCTCGATTGTGCAAACCAAAGTGGTACGGGATGTGGAGAATGTTGAGCTGATGCTCCAACAGGTGACCCACCCGCTGCTATCCGCGGTCATGGTCATGACTGGTGCCATTACGATGACCGCCATTGCCGTGCCGCAGTTCCTGCCTGTATACGCGCTTACAGTTCCGATCGCCATCGGAATCCGCTTTGGCATGCGTAACCGTTCGCGTTCCCGCAATGAGAATTTCCGGATGGAGATTGAGGGCTTCGCGGCACGAGTGGGTGAGATGGCTTCATTGATCCCCGTGACGCGGGCACACGGTCTGGAAAAGACTGCGGTGACTCGGGTATCCAGCAGCGCCCAAGGTGTGCGGCGTGCTGGCCTGCACCTTGACATGCTCAACGGACACGTCGCCTCAATCTCCTGGGTGACCATGCAGTTGCTCGGAGTGGGTTGCCTGATGCTGGCCGCAATATTCTCCCTCACCGGTTTCCTGCCAATCACCCCCGGCCAAGTAGTGATGCTCTCAAGCTACTTCGCGTTGCTGACGCAGGGCTTGACCCAACTCCTCATGTTGATTCCGGTCGGAGCACGCGGACTGGAATCGGTGCGCTCCATCGCCGAAGTGTTGCAGGACCCGGACATTGAACAGAACGAGGGTAAACGAGCCGTCGAGAATGTTACCGGGAACATGCTCCTCGATGCGGTGAGCCAGCGCTATGAAGACTCCGAGGTTGATGCTATCCACGAACTCGACCTGGATGTCCGCGCCGGTGAGACTGTAGCTTTTGTAGGATCATCGGGTTCCGGGAAGTCCACGCTGTTGAATCTGGTACTGGGATTTGTCCGCCCCACCAGTGGACGAATCCTGCTTGACGGTGTTGATATGCAACTCCTAGACCTGCGTACGGTCCGCCGCTTTGTGTCTGTGGTCCCTCAGGATTCCGTGCTGTTCGAGGGCACTATCCGCGAGAACATCGCCTACGGGTTGCCGCATCTCGACGACGAACGCATCCGTTTGGCACTGCAGGATGCCAATGTTCTAGATTTCGTCCAGTCCCAACCCGAAGGTTGGCACACAGTGGTGGGAGAACGCGGCGCGCGACTATCAGGTGGACAACGCCAACGGTTAGCCATTGCGCGGGCGCTCGTGCGTGATCCACGGGTCTTGCTCCTGGACGAGGCGACCAGCGCGCTCGATCCTGAGTCGGAACAGCTCGTCAAGGTTGCGCTGGGCAAGTTGATGCAGGGGCGGACCACGCTGGTGGTGGCTCATCGGCTGTCAACCATTAGGCAGGCAGATCGGATCGTGGTGTTGGAGCAGGGGCAGATCGTTGAGATTGGATCCCATGAGGAGCTCCTGGCGCGGAACGGACGGTACTCTCAGCTCCATGCAGTCCAGGCCGGAACTGATGGCCAATGAGTGGCGCCCATAGGCGGTTTTGAGTGGGATAGCGACGGCGAAAAAGTAGCCATTGCTGCGCTAGCGTCCGTGGGGGAGAGGCGCGGAATCGGCTGCGCTAGCTTCCGTGGGGGAGATGCGCGGCTAGAGTCCGACGTCGGCTGTGCGGAGCAGTGCCACGGCGTCGGGCTGGCCCTCAAAGGTGACGAGTGCTTGGCTGGTGCGGCCATTGGTGTGCATCAGTAGTTCGCCGGGGTCGCCAATGATCGCTACTGAAACCGGTGCGCGCTTGGCCACGTGGCGTGGCCCTGCCGGGTTGACCAAGACAATGCCCAAGTCCACACCGCGGTACATGATGGCTGCGCGCTTGAGCAGCTCGGCCCAGAGCGCCACAGAATAGGCGGCATCGAGGGTACGGGGCGCCCAACGGTCCGAGGCGCGGCGGACATCCTCGGTGTGGATAAAGAACTCAGTGAGGTTGGCGGTCTCGTCCACTGACTTCAGCGCAAAGGGTGACAATTTCGGCGGTCCAGCCCGGAACTTTTCCACGAGCGCCGCAAAGGTCTCCGGAGTGGCGGACGCGGCAGCCAACTCGGCAATGGCCTTCTCTGAAGATTTGCGCCACGGCTTGAATATGAGACCTAGACCCACGCGCGGATTATGTTCGCGCAGGTAAAGGTGGGCGGCCAAGTCCTGGGTCAACCATCCTTCACAGAGCGTGGGTGCTCCCGGACCAGCGGCCAGCAGGGTCTCGGCAAGGACTTCACGGGATGGTTCTACAAATCGCATCACTTGTGAAATTAGCATGTATTCGCCCCGGATGGCACCTAGACACACAAGAGCGAATAGACAGAGCTCAAAGTCACGAAGGACTCCGGAGAGGGGAGCGCTCCCAAACCGCCGCCGGTCACAGCTTCGAACTATCGCGGCAACTGTCAATGACCCCTGTCAAGAGTTTGTGGCACTAGAATTGGAGGTGATGCAGCAAAGTCCAGATCCCCAGTCCACGTCCGCCGCGCCCATGCCTGAGCAGGGTGCAGAATTGTCGCCAGCAGTTGCCGAGCTGCTGAAACATGATGGGGCAGGCCTGGTCGCCGCCATCATTCAGCAATTTGACAGCAAAGAAGTGCTGATGCTCGGCTGGATGGATAACGAAGCCCTTCGCCGGACCTTGAGTTCAGGCCGCGTCACCTTTTACTCCCGTTCGCGGCAAGAATATTGGCGCAAGGGCGATACCTCCGGGCACTTCCAGTACGTTAAAACGGTGGCCCTGGACTGCGACGGCGATGCCCTCTTGATCACCGTCGACCAAGTTGGCGCAGCCTGCCATACCGGAACCCATACCTGCTTTGACGGCCGCGAACTCGAAGCGACCGTGGGCCACCGCAGCTAGCTGCCACCGCACTTCTTCTATCCCGCCAGTTCCATCCCGCCAGCGAGAACCAAGCTGCAGCCGCCCGCCTGAGTCAAGAAAGCCAAACATTTCATGCAAGATCTAGGTGTTATCAGCCCCTCTCTGACGGAATTCCGTGAACTGGCACGCACCCGCCGGGTCATCCCCGTCCATCTGAAGGTCTTGGCCGACGCGCAAACGCCCATCGGCCTCTACCGTGCCCTCGCCGCCGAGGCCCCGGGCACCTTTTTGATGGAATCGGCTGCCGTGGGCGGGGTCTGGTCCCGCTACTCCTTCATTGGCGTGCGTTCCAGCGCAACCTTGACCACGCACGACGGCGGTGCGTTCTGGCAGGGGACCCCTCCCGTAGGTGTGCCCTTGAGTGGGAACCCCGTGGCAGCTATGGAGGCCACCCTGAAGCTTCTGGCCACGGAGCGCTTTGATGGACTGCCACCCTTCACCTCCGGCCTGGTTGGCTTTGTGGGCTGGGAATCTGTGCGTCATTGGGAGAAGTTGCCCACCCCGCCGCCGGATGATCTGAACTTGCCCGAGCTGGCCATGAATCTCATTGCTGACATGGCTGTCCATGACAACAATGAGGGCACTGTGCTGTTGATCGCTAACGCCATCAACGCCAATGGCACGGATGAGAACGTGGATGGTGCCTGGCATGATGCGGTAGCTCGAGTCCATGCCATGGTGGACCAGCTGCGTCAGCCCGTAGCTCAGCCCATGTCAGTGGTTGAGGTGCCTGCCGCCAGCTTCGCGGACAGCGTGGAAGAGCAGTGGGATCGCAACGAATACCTCAAGGCCCTGGACATTGCCAAGGAAGCCATTGTGGATGGCGAGGTTTTCCAAGTAGTGGTCTCGCGCCGCTTTGAAATGGTGTGCGAAGCCAGTGCCCTGGATGTGTACCGGGTGCTGCGCAATACCAACCCCAGTCCGTACATGTATCTGTTCAGCTTTGAAGATGCCAACGGCGAGCCCTACTCCATAGTGGGATCTTCCCCCGAAGCGCTCGTGAGCGTTCTGGGTAATGAAGTCATCACCCACCCGATCGCCGGATCCCGACCTCGCGGGGCCACCACCGAAGAAGATAAGTGGTTGGCTAAGGACCTGCTGGCCGATGAGAAGGAACGCTCCGAGCACCTGATGCTGGTGGATCTCTCTCGCAATGACCTCTCCAAGGTCTGTGTCCCAGGAACCGTGGATGTCACCCAATTCATGGAAATCGAACGCTTCAGCCACATCATGCACCTGGTCTCCACTGTGGTGGGTACCTTGAGTCCGGACAAGATTGCCTACGACGTCCTCGCCGCAACTTTCCCGGCCGGCACTTTGTCCGGTGCGCCAAAGCCGAGGGCTTTGAGCTTGCTGGATGAGCTCGAGCCCATCCGTCGCGGTGTCTATGGTGGCGTTGTCGGTTACATGGACTTCGCCGGCGATATGGACATGGCGATCGCCATCCGTTCCGCTCTGCTGCGTGGTGGCAAGGCTTATGTTCAAGCCGGCGGCGGCATCGTGGCGGACTCCGTCAACGAAACCGAAGCCATGGAGACAGTCAACAAGGCGGCTGCGCCACTGCGGGCCGTCTATGCCGCAGCGTCGCTGCGCGACCTCGCCGAGCCAGACCTCACTGAACGCGACCTCGCCGAAGATCCGAGCGAAAGAAACGCCACCGCGGCGGGAGAATCACTATGAATACCGAACTTCCCGTCTCCGGCTCGGCCCACACCTCAGCTGTAACGGTGCCAGTCTGGAAACGTAAATCGATCCTGGTGCTCTTGATGATCGCCGCAGCGCTGGCCGTCTTTGGGACCACAACACAAACGTGGATCCATGTGGCCATCGCCCCGGGCGAGGTCGCCACCACGGATCTGGACATACCCGGCAACAAGGCAGCCGTGGCAGTTTCTGCACTGGCTTTGGTGGCTTTGGCAGGAGCGTTGGCCACCACTATTGCCGGTCGCGTGGCCCGCGTCATCGCAGCCGCCGTGGTTTTCCTCGCAGCGGTGGGAGTTGTGGCTGTCGCATTAGGAATTTATGCAGATCCCGTAACAGCCGCCATGGCTGAGGTAGGAGCAGCGACCGGAATTGAAGGTCAGGCCTCAGCCGCGACGGCCACGGTGTTCCCCCTTCTGGCGGCGGCCGCTGCTGCAGTTCTGGCTCTTGGCGCCTTGCTGGTGATCTGGCTCGGCCGGTCCTGGATTGTGCGCACCAAATATGATGCTGCGAAGGATCCCTCTGCGGCTAAGTCAAACGCACCAGTTGACGAGATTGACAGCTGGGACCAGCTCAGCCGCGGCGAGGACCCCACGGCCTAGTCGCCGCCGAGTCACGGCAGAGCCACTAGAGTCACGGCAGAGCCACTAGAGTCACGGCAGAGCGCGCCTAGCCACGGCACAAGTCCACGGGGTGTCCAGCTTTGGGATTCCAAGGGAAACTAATGGCAGAATGTATTTTTAGTATCCGCGTTAAATAGGGAGATTTACCATGAGCAACAAGTCGGCTGGGTCAGTAAGCGTGCATGAGCCCATTGATCACAGCATTGAGCTGGGCCACGGCAACAGCCCGGCAGCCTGGACAAGCGTCACCGTCATGCTCGTTGGCGCTATCGTGGGCTGCATCGCTTTCGTGATCGGTGAGAGCGCAACGCTGCTGTTCTGGATTGGCGTTGGCATCATTGCTGTTGGCGTCATCCTCGGCCCGGTCCTGCGGTCCGCTGGCTACGGCGTTGGCGGAAGCAAGCTGAAGAACAACGGCCACTAGCAGTGAGTGTTCTGCTGGACATCATTGACGGTGTCCGGGAAGACCTCCGTGCCCGCCAAGAGCTTGTGAGCTTGGCGGAGTTGCAGGAACGCGTTAAAAACGTTGCCCCAGCACTGGATGCATGGGCTGCCCTGGGTGGGAACCTCACTGTGCGCCCCGAGCTGAAGGTGATCTCTGAGGTCAAGCGTCGCAGCCCGTCCAAGGGTGATCTTGCCGGTATTGCAGACCCCGCAGCACTGGCGGCACTGTACCAAGCGGGCGGGGCCAGCATCATTAGTGTCCTGACCGAGGAGCGTCGCTTCGGCGGGACCTTGACTGATTTAGATGCTGTACGCGCTGCCGTGCAGATCCCCGTGCTCCGTAAAGACTTCACCTGCGATGAGTACATGATCTGGGAAGCCCGTGCACACGGCGCTGACCTGGTACTGCTCATCGTTGCAGCCTTGAGTGATGAGGAACTACGCAGCTACTTGGCGTTGACCCACCAGTTGGGTATGAACGCGGTAGTGGAAACGCACACGACTGAAGAAATTGAGCGAGCTGTTGCCGTTGACGCCAAAATCATCGGCATCAACGTGCGGAACCTCAAAACCCTCGATGTAGATCGCGGCGTTTTCGCCGCACTGGCCGGCAGTATTCCTGCCGGGAACATTGAGAACGGGCCCATCGTGATTGCCGAGTCAGGCGTGCGTGACGTGGCCGACGTCGTGCATTACGCGCAGAACGGTGCCAACGCCATCCTGGTGGGGGAGGCGCTCGTGACAGATTCCACTCCACGGGAGCGGATCACCGAATTCAAAACCGCTGGGGCCCAGGCCATCAGCACCCGCTAGCATCCGGGCCCGTCCGCGACAGGGCGGGCCCGCCTGCTTGCACGGCTGGGATGTGTGGGCGCATGCCGCACCGGCCACTAGCACCAACGACTATCAGTGCACAACTACTTACGGAACAGGACGGTGGAACTGATGGCTCAAGCGCCAGCAGCTTCGTCACAGGATCCCGCAGACATGGTGGATCCGGCAACAGCATTCCTGCAGGGCGCAAAGCCGGCAGAGTCATCACCGGAGCGTTCGCTGCGGCACGCCCCCGGACCGTACTTCGGCGCATACGGCGGCCGTTGGATGCCGGAATCGCTCATCGCGGCCCTGGATGAAATTGAAGAAACTTTTGAAAAAGCAAAAGTTGACCCAGAATTTCTCGCTCAGATCGCCGAGCTCAACAAGAACTATTCCGGCCGTCCTTCCTTGCTGACTGAGGCCAAGCGCTTCAGCGAGCATGCTGGTGGAGCCCGTGTATTCCTCAAGCGTGAAGATCTCAACCACACCGGCTCGCACAAGATCAACAACGTTCTGGGTCAGGCGCTGCTCGCTAAGCGCATGGGCAAGACGCGCATCATTGCCGAGACCGGTGCCGGCCAGCACGGTGTTGCCAGTGCCACCGCCGCGGCCTTGTTGGGCCTGGAATGTGTGGTCTACATGGGTGCCGAAGATTGCCGCCGCCAAGCGCTCAACGTGGCCCGCATGCAGTTGCTCGGTGCCACAGTGGTGCCGGTAACCAACGGCTCTCAGACGCTCAAGGACGCCATCAACGATGCCCTTCGCGACTGGGTGGCAAACGTTGAGAACACTCACTACGTCCTGGGCACCGTTTCCGGCGCCCACCCGTTCCCCGCCATGGTCCGCTTCTTCCACGAAGTCATTGGGGAAGAAGCGCGCGGCCAGATCATCGATCAGATCGGCCGCCTGCCCGACGCCGTCTGCGCTTGCATCGGTGGTGGCTCCAACGCCATTGGCTTGTTCCACGGATTCTTGGATGACTCCGATGTGAAGATCTACGGCTTTGAAGCTGCCGGAGACGGCGTCGAGACCGGCCGCCACGCAGCAACCATCACCTTGGGCCGCCCAGGAGTGCTGCACGGTGCCCGCTCCTACTTGATGCAGGACGAGGACGGCCAGACCGTCGAGTCGCACTCCATCTCCGCCGGCCTGGACTACCCGGGCGTTGGCCCGGAGCACGCTTACTTGGCTGATCTTGGCCGAGTGAGCTATGAAGCTATTACCGACACCGAAGCTATGGACGCCTTCAAGCTGCTGTGCCGCACCGAAGGTATCATTCCCGCCATCGAGTCCTCCCATGCACTGGCGGGCGCTCTGAAGATTGGTCAGCGACTCACCGCTGACGCCGCCAAGCCAGACGACGTCGTCATCATCGTGAACCTCTCCGGTCGCGGCGACAAGGACGTTCAGACGGCTGCCGACTGGTTCGGTTTGTTGGATGAAGACGGCAACGTCAAGGGCACCATGCTGTCCACCCGCACCGCCAAGGGTGCCGCGCACGGCGCAGGCGTACAAGACGGCCACGCCAACGATGCAGCAATGGATATCAATGCAGAGGATGCCAGCAATGAGTGAGACTACTTCCAGCCTCGATACCGCTGTGAGTCCTGTCAGCAAGTCCGCCGCGGCCATCGCCCGGGCTAAGGCTGCTGGACGCAAGGCACTGATCGCCTACTTGCCTGCAGGTTTCCCGGATAAGCAGACCTCCATCGACGCAGCGATTGCTGTTGCCCGCAACGGTGCCGACATCATTGAAATCGGTATCCCGTATTCGGATCCTGTTATGGATGGTTCGGTCATTCAGGCGGCCACCACTCAGGCGCTTGAAAACGGCTTTCGCGTGACAGATGTCTTCGACATTGTGGCTGCTGTCACCGCCGAAACCGATGCTGCTGTTCTGGTCATGACGTATTGGAACCCCGTTATGCGTTTGGGCGTCGACGAATTTGCTCGCCGACTGGCCGAGGCAGGGGGAGCTGGGCTCATCACCCCTGACCTGATCCCTGATGAAGCCGGCGAATGGTTCACAGCCTCAGATAAGTACGGCCTGGACCGGATCTTTTTGGTGGCCCCGTCATCCACCGCTGAGCGGGTGGCAATGACGGTGGAAGCAACACGCGGATTTGTCTACGCCGTTTCCATCATGGGGGTCACAGGCGCCCGCACCTCGGTGTCCAGTGCCGCAGAAGCTGTGGTTGCCGCAGCCCACGCCGCCGGTGCGGAAAACACGTGCGTTGGGCTGGGCGTCTCAAAGGCCGAGCACGTCCGCGAGATTGCTACCTACGCCGACGGCGTCATTGTAGGAACTGCCCTCGTGGCTGCCCTGCGTGACGGCGGGGTGCCTGCAGTGGGTGCGCTGGCCAAGGAACTCAGCTCCGGCTTCGATGCCCCCTCCACCCCTCCAACGGAAGCTGCTACTTCGTGATCTCCACTCTCGTTCCACAGTCTCTGGGTAACGCCGTGATAGCGTCCATCCCGGCTCCGGCCTGGTCCGGCTTTGACCTTGGGCCGCTCCGCATCCACGCCTACGCCCTGTGTATTTTGCTGGGCATTGTGGCTGCCCTCTGGCTGACCGATCGCCGGTGGAAGCGCCGCGGCGGCCCAGAAGGTTCCATTTGGGACATTGCCATCTGGGCCATTCCCTTCGGCATTATTGGTGGCCGGCTCTACCACGTCTTCTCATCCCCCGAGGCTTACTTTGGTCCCGGTTTTGATGGCACCGGTGACCTCTCCCTGATCCCACAGCTCTGGTTAGGCGGCTTAGGAATCTGGGGCGCCGTGGTACTCGGTGTGGTGGGTGCCTGGATTGGTTGCCGCCGCGCAAACGTGAAAATCTCCGCGTTCATTGACGCAGCCGCTCCCGGCATTCTGCTGGCTCAGGCCATTGGCCGTTGGGGCAACTACTTCAACCAGGAACTCTTCGGCGGGCCCACTACCCAGCCGTGGGGTCTGAGCGTCTCACCGGAATTTGTGCCAGTTGGCTTCAGCCCCGACACCCTCTTCCACCCCACCTTCTTGTACGAGTGCCTCTGGAACCTGGCCGGCGTCGCCGTTCTGCTCCTGCTGGACCGCAAGCTCAAGCTCCGCAACGGGCGCCTGTTCCTGCTCTATGCCATGATCTACACGGCTGGCCGCGTCTGGATTGAAATGCTGCGGATCGACACCGCCGAGCAAATCACGTTCTTCGGCATCACCGCTCGCCTCAACGTCTGGACCAGCATCATCGTCTTCGTGGTGGCTCTGGTGCTATTCATCGTCATTGGCCTGCTGCGCCGCGGCAAGCTCGATGAATCCGTCTACCTGCCGGGTCGCGAGCCAGCCATCGAGGAAGCTCCTGTAGGCGCTTCTGTGGGTGCCACTGCCGGCGCTAAAGCCGCTGCTAAGAACGACGCCGTCACTCCAGCTGCGAAACCGTCGTCACGTGACGCTGTGGTTGAGTCGGCAACGGTTGCCACCACTGCTGAGGATAAGTCCAGTGTTGGCTCCGCTAGCTTGGCTAGCCATGCGAAGGCGGAGACTAGGGATGGCGCTCTTAGCGACAACACAGCGCCTGATTCCAGCACAGCATCTGATTCCAGCACAGCGAAGGACACTCCGGCGAAGGATGCCTAGCTGTTCCTACCAGCACTAGGGCACTAGGACTCTAGGATTCCGACCCTCTAGGACTCTAGCGTTCAAGCAATCAAGTGCCATCAAGGTGGCCCCGATGATTCGGGGCCACCTTTTTCGGTACGCCCAGCATGGGCATTTGCTTGGAGGTGAAAGTCCTCTGGTCGAGAAGGTGGTTTAAGACCTAGTCAATGGCAACTGCGTCACCGTGAGGTGGGGTGGGAAGGAAGC
>NZ_JBTNDB010000036.1:0-28100 GCF_054511175.1 Arthrobacter sp. Sr24
AACGATGGCAGCCGCCAAGCTGTGCGAACACCTCACCGCCACGAAAACCTGTTACCCCGGCACCACCCTGATCCTGCGCTACAAAATCAAAAACAGCGACTGACCCCACATCAATTACCTCACCATGTCAAGAGCCCTGGACCTCCAAGACCGCCTGACCGAGCGGCAAGTCCTGACTCGCCGCGCAAAAGTTCCGAGAACTCTGCAAGTCCGGCAAGAACGTGGAGCTGTTTTTCTACAACTAGGGACTCGGCATGTATTTGTCCAACCAAGTCTCAAGGTGGCGAAGCGCGAGGCCTGCATTCAACCGCGAGTTTCATGAATACGTGCTATTGCTCGGCGTTCTTTAAGGTGTTGGACAGGAATATTTCGACGTTGAAATGCCCCTGCTGCTGCAGGAGCTGGCCGCGGGGTTGCCTGAAGCCAAGAGGTTCGACGCGATCATCGTGGATGAGGCCCAAGACTTCATGCCAAGTGAGTGGGACGCGCTCCTGAACTGACTGAAGGCCCCGGATGCGTCGGAGATACACGCGTACATAGACGACAGTCAGGACGTATACAAACGTTGGGATGCAGCGGTGGCGCTGCAGGATCTGGTGACGATCCATGTCGATGACAATCTGCGCAATACAAAGAGGATTGCCGAGACATTCAAGAGTTTTGCCGGGGAAAAATTCACACCTCGTGGCAGCACGGGACTGGCTGTACGCCGGGTGGAATACTCTCCGGAGGAGGCCATTGACGTGGCCAGCGACAGCGTCGACTCCCTCATTTCCGAAGGCTGGGCCACTGACCAAATTGCACTGCTGACCACCAAAACCCGCCATCCGATTCACCAGGGCTTCTTCGAGTCGGACACCCTGACCAGTATTGGCGCGAATTCCATGCCTACGAGAGCGAGTTCTACGGGCAGGTCCTGGGTTTCAAGGGCCTTGAACGATCCGTGGTCATCCTGTGGGTTGACGGGTTCCGCAACACGGACCAACCTGCCGAGCGGCTGTATGTGGGGTTGTCACGGGCGAGGACGCTGCTCGTGGTTGTTGGCGACTCGAAGTAACTGCGTGAAGGCCGTTGAAACCAGCTGGATCTCACGTTGTTGCGGGCGCAGTCCTGAAACCCAAACTAAGTTATTACGGCAGGTGTTCAACGAGCCTTCTCATCAGGCCCAGCGACTACCTGCGGTTATCCACTTCGACGAGAAACACTTTGGCATGTGGCTTCTGGTCCAGCATCCGGATCTCTATTACAGTGGCTCGCACAGCGGCTCGGAGATTTTCTTCAAGGATGTCAATATTGCGCCAGAAAAGGCGCTGTTGGCAGTAATTCAGTTTCCATCGGAAATGGACTGTGGCCCCACAACATGACGCCGTGTGCTGTGACAAGTCGTGAATTGGTAGCAACGTTCAGACACTCTAAGATTCGAGGAGTGTTTTATTTGGGTACCAACGGGGGACAACATGGCAACAACAACTGAAGTGAAGTATGAGACAAGGTCCGTGAAGGCGATTCGCGGTATGGAGTCCAGAACCATAGCCAAGCTAGAGAAAGAGGGCTGGGAATTCGTCTCTCAGACCCAGGGGACTGTGCGCTCGGAGCTAAACTTCCGGCGCACGAAACCACAGATCCCGTGGAAAATAATCAGCATCGTCGGGGGGATTTTCGCACTCCTAATCATCGTCATAGTCATCATCAGTACGCTCGGGGGCGGAGATAACTTAAGTAAGGCTGCGGAGCCTGTTCCGACTCAAACTCCAACCGAAGTCGTGGCCACTGAAGTAGTCACGCCATCAGCAACACCTTCAGCCGAGCCAGAAATTGCTGCTCCGGTGGTCACAAACATCACGGTTGATGAGTTACTTGACAGGCTCAACTCCGCCAAGCTGGGCGGCATTAAGACCGGGGACCAGTTTCAATTGACTGGCGAACTCGTCATGCCGGACCTTTGGATGACAGGTGCGACCGGCGAGTTCACCGTCTTGCTAAAGGCCCACGGCGGAGCTGATGACCTGATGGTGTTCGTTGACAAGTCTGACGCATCCGAGTGGCACGACGGTACAAAAGTTCAGATGGTTGTGGAAAGCGGCGAGGCCACTATAAATGATGAAACCACAGACGGCTGGCTACGCGCCTTATCTGTGAAAACGATCCTGTAGACCACACACCTAAACCCATGCGGCAACGGTAGTTAGCAAAACTGTCTTTCCCATGACAAATCAGATGCTGACACCGGTAGATACCAGCCACATAGTTGCCCGCCGATCTACCACTGAAATTTTGCTGCCATTGAGAACGGGTTCTGCGCAAGCGCACCGCGTCTCGACCTGAAAATATCATCTCCTTACTGGCCGGAATCGCGATTTTCCTTCTTCGGAATAGACTCGGAACAATGAGCGCCGCGGCAGCGTGGACCGAATACTGTAAAGAGCATGACTTCACATCTCCTCGAACCCATTGATGCCGATGACGCGAAAGCCTGGGCGACCCAGACGGAACTTGGTCTGGATTTCGGCTGGTCCTCGATCCAGATGGGGCACTGCCTTTTATTGATCGGTCTTCGTATGGATAAAGAGCCCACAGACGCCGCCAAGGAAGCCAGCCTGGTTATGACTGTGGAGAAACTGAACGCCGCCGGTCAGCCCTACACGCAAACGCTCTGGCATATGGATACTGTCACCGCACGGGTTCGGGCATACGTCCGTTTGGTGGGCGGCTTGCCAACCGTAACCGACATTATTGGCAGCGTGGCTTCCAAGCCAGCAAAGAAGTCAAAGCCAACACTTGTTTCGCTGGGAGCGGCGCTTGATATCTTGAGCCAGCGCGTGGAGTTTCTGGAGAACAGCCAGCTCGACATTTCTGCTTGAATCTTGACTACCAGCTGAGGTCCCATTGGATACCAGAAATGAGAGGGAGCCCGCCCAATTTGTTGCCCGCCGTGCCGTGCTGGGCTTGGCCGGAATCGCGGGTCTGGCGTTGGCCGGCTGCACCCCGGCTGAAAGCACTGCGACCCCTCGGCCGACGACGAGCTCCTCACCGCACCCATCTGCGAGCGCAACTGCCCCGGCATCCATTGAAACATCGGCACCTGCTGATGGGCCGGCGTCGAGCTTCCTGCTGGCGACACTGGCTCACACGGACAAAATTGCGCGAATCGATCCGTCGAAAGATGATCCTGGCACGGTTGAGTTCCTCACTGTCGGTGCGGCACCGTGGGGAATCGGTGTCCACTCCCCCACCCAGGCTGCTTATGTGGCGACCGCGGCGGGCTTGGCGGTTGTGGATTTGGCGACGTTCACCCGCCGCTCCTTGGTGCCGTACCGGCACCCCGCCCCAGAAATTCTTCAGGGAGAGTACCGTCCGGGTGGGCTGGGCTTGGCGGTTGCACCCGACGGATCAGCCGTTTACGTTGCCGTCAGTTTGGATACTGAAACGTGTTTCCTCGAAGTGTTTGACATTCAGAGGGGAGTTTTCACGGATTCGGTGCGGGTGGGGTGGCGGCCGTTCGATGTAGTTGTTGCTCCGGATGGTTCATGGGTGGCGACGATCGACCACGACAGTTTCACCGTCACCGTGGTGAACACCGCGACGCTGCAAGCCACAACCCACGAGATCGCACCTTTCGGCACGGAGGGTGGCCTAGCCTCGTGGGAGAAAATCCATTACGCAGCGGTAGATGAGGACGGGACAATTCTGCTGCCGGTCCAGGGCAAAGTGGTGGTTCGGCTTGACCCACATACGGGTGCCACGACGACGCTTGCGAGTGCTGCGAACTCACACGCCCATGGGACGGCGTTGTCGGGGAAACTCTTACTGACCGTGGGAACGGGCTCGTTTGGCAATGCCGACGGAGTTCCGAACCTTTCCGTGCTGGACTTGGACACCGCCGAGGAACGGATTGCCCCACTTGATGTGCCGCACGAGACCGTAGCCGCTTGGACCGACTCGGACGGGGACGATTGGGCCGCCATTGCTGGCGGTAACACCCGTGACGAAGGCTGGGACGGCATAACCCTTGTCCGTCTCTCCGACTTCCAGCAACGGCGGCTGGAGATTCCCGGGTACCCGCAAGTTGTGGTTGCATACAGGGCCGCCGGGCACCGCCCCGCATGAACCGCGGGTACGCGCTGCAGGCCACAGCCCGCACCTTGCTTAGGTAAGCGTCCAGGAGCGCTTCGAGAGTCCGAACCAGAAACCGTCAATGGCGGTTTTGGCCTCGATCCCCCCGGATTCGTAAGCAGCGCCGAGTGCCACGTAGAGCGGCGCCCAGTGTTCCGAGCGAGGGTGCGCCTCACGTGCGGCGGGGGCCTTATGGAGGAAGTCCAAGATTGAATCCACGTCGCCGCGGGCCATGGCCTCTTCGGCCCAATGGTCGAATTCACTTGAGGCTGCCGGCGGGGCCGTGTCCGGCCCTGCTGCCGGGTTGAACCAGCGCAGGTTGTGCGTGGTGAAGCCGGAGCCAACGATCATGGTGCCGCGCTCACGCAACGGCGCCAGCGACTGCCCGAGGGCAAACAGACCCTGAGGATCCAGAGTGGGCATAGACATCTGCACCACCGGGACATCGGCGTCGGGGAACATTTCCTTCAGCGGCACGTAGGCGCCATGGTCCAGACCGCGTGACTCGTCACGCTCCACGTGGTGGCCGTGTGTGCCGGCTAGGCGGGCCACTTCGTCGGCAAGGTCGGGCGCCATCGGCGCGTCATAGCGCACGTCGTAGTAACGCTGCGGGAATCCCCAAAAGTCGTAGACTAGCTCCTGCTTGTTGCGGGTGGCGCTCAACGTCACCGGCGCGTTCTCCCAGTGTGCGGACACCATTAGGATGTCCTTGGGCTTTTCCATCGTCCCCGACCATGCCGCCAGCTCTGCCGTCCAGGTGGCATCGTCAGCGAGCGGGGGCGCACCGTGGGAGAGGAAGAGTACCGGAGGACGCTCAGTTGAAGTGGTCATGAAACAAGCATACCCGCATTTAGTTGATGCTTCAAGCAAAAAGCTAAGCTGCGGTACTGTGCCCATGGCCGATGACGTCAATATTGATGCGGCGGGCAAGGCCACCATGGCTGATGGCTACCTATCAAATATTGAACCAAGACCCAGCCACCGAGCTAATCGCAGCACCTGACGGGTCAAAGTCCGACCGCCACTACCAGAACCGCGTGGCAGACAATCCTTCGGGAAAGCTCTAGCGCAGCACGTAGCTCTTCAAATCATCCAGGGTCTGACTCATGTGATTATCCATGGCGACCCGGGCCAGCTCGGGCTCGCGGACGGCGAGCGCTTCCAAGATGGCCTCGTGCATGGCAATGGCGTTGGCCTGGATCTGCGGCACGCGGGACGTTTCGGCGCGGCGTTTTTCCAAGATGCGATGGAGCGGTTCGAAGAGCACGGAGACAAAAATGTTCCCTGAGGCGCGCAAGATGGTGTCGTGAAAGGCTAAGTCCGCTTCGACAAATGCGGCCACCTCCCCGGCTGCATGAGCTTCCTTCATCTGCTGAATCCGCTCTGCCATGCTCGCCAGGTCCTCATCGGCGATGCGCGAGGCAGCCAGCTCGCAGGCACCGGTCTCCAGCATGCGCCGTAGCTCGATGAGCTGGACGGCCACCACGGCGTCGTCCTCACCTTCTGAAACGGCCCGCAGCACTGCGTTCAGTGAACCCCAGCTACTCAACGGATTTACGAACGTGCCGCGCCCTCGTTCAACGCGGAGAATACGCTGAGCCACCAATGTTTTCATGGCCTCGCGAACCGTCATCCGGCTCACCTCATGCTGGGAGCTCAGCTCCAACTCACCAGGCACCACAGAATCGGGGGCGAACTCACCGGCGACGATTCGGTCCAGCAAATCATCAGCCACGATGTCGGTCAATGACTTGCGCGCCATATCTGCCCTTCCTAGGCCCTTGTGAACCTACAGTTTAGGGCCTCTTTACTGCAGCGTCCGTAGCGGCTTGCGCGGCCCACGTGTTGTATGCCACAATAACATTCAAATGCTAGATGTCAGACATCTTACAAATATGTTCCCCACAAAGAGGTGTGAAGAAATGGTCCTTGAATCCGAGCTGTTGGCTGGGTACCCGGATGAGGTTAGCGTGCCCGCCACTCTGGTGTCCCAGAAGATGTCGGCATCAACTCGAGTCCTGATTGTGCTCGACGACGATCCCACAGGAACGCAGTCCGTGGCCGGGCTACCGGTCCTCACCCGCTGGGATGTTGCGGACTTCGATTGGGTCTTTGCCCACCGAATCGATGGCGCGCCAGCCAAGGCTGTGTACGTACTGACCAACACCCGCAGCCTGGACCCCGCTGAAGCAGCGGCACGGAACCGCGAAATCGTGGTGAACGCACTGGCCGCCGCCCGCGCCGCTGGACTCGAAGTGGGCTTCGTCAGCCGCAGCGATTCAACCCTTCGCGGACACTTCCCCCTCGAACCAGACACCATTGCGGCAACTCTGCTCTCTGAAAATGCCGGCGCTGTGGACGGCGTGGTCATTGTCCCGGCGTTCCCCGACGCCGGGCGCATCACCGTGGGCGGAGTTCACTACACCCGTGGCGAGAACGGCACACTCATCCCCGTCGCCGAGACCGAATTCGCCAAAGATGCCAGTTTCGGCTTCACTCACTCCGCACTCGCGGACTACGTGGAGGAGAAGTCCGGTGGCCGGATTCCCGCGTCCCGCGTCATCACCCTTGATCTGAACCTCATCCGCCGCGGCACCCCAGAAGCAGGCGCCACTGCCATCGCCGACGCTCTCGAGAACGCCACCGATTCAACCCCGATCATTGTGGACGTGGTGAGCGAAAATGATCTGCGCATCCTGGCTCTGGGTCTAGAAGAGTCCGAGCGCCGCGGCAAGGCCTTCATCTACCGCGTGGGCCCGCCCTTTGTCCGCGCCCGCATTGGCCAGGAAATCCGCGAGCCACTCACCAGCGCAGAAATCTTCCACGCCGGGCGCACCATTCCCGTGGGTACGGCGCGCGGCGGGCTGATAGTAGTTGGTTCCCATGTGGGTGTCACTACCCGCCAGCTCAAAGCCCTCACCGACGCCCACAGTTCGGCACGCATCGTTGAGATTGACGTGGAAAAACTACTGGCCGACGACGGCGCCACCCACATCTCCGGCGTCGTCAGCGACATTGTGGCCGCGCTGGCAACGGGAGACGTCATTGTCCACACCAGCCGCCTGCTCATCAAGACCGACGATCCCGCAGCGAGCCTGAAGATCGCCCGCACCGTCTCAGCCGCCGTCGTCGATGTGGTCAACCAGACGCTCAAGGCAACTCCCCCACGCTTCGTCATCGCCAAGGGCGGCATCACCTCCTCTGACGTGGCCGCACACGGCTTGGAGATTCGCCACGCGATTGTCCGCGGCCCCATGCTCCCGGGCATTGTTTCGCTCTGGGAACCAGTTGATGGCCCGGCCGCAGGCATTCCCTACATTGTCTTCGCCGGCAACGTAGGTAACGATCAATCCCTAGCCGAGGTCACCCGCAAACTCAGCGACACGTTCTAACCCCCACATTTTTCTCAAGGAGAACAACATGAACAGCAATTACACCGTCACCGTCCTAGGCCTAGGCGCCATGGGACTGCCCATGGCCACCCGCCTGGCATCCAAGCTCACCGTCAACGGCTTCGATATTGCCGAGCCCCGCCTGAAGCTGGCCCAAGAAGCCGGAATTAACACTTTCGATTCTGCACAGGCCGCAGCTAAGGGCGCCGACGCACTGCTGCTCGCCGTGCGCAACGGCGAGCAACTCAACGAGGTCCTCTTCGGCGAAAACGGCGTCGCTTCTGTCCTGGCTAAGGGCTCGGTAGTCATCCTCACCAGCACCGTTGGCACCGAAGCCATCCCGGAAACCGTAGCGCGACTTTCCGAATACGACGTCGAACTAGTTGATGCACCCCTCTCCGGCGGACCGGTCCGCGCTGGCGAGGGCGATCTCTTGATCGTGGTTGGCGCCACTGCCCAAGCACAGCAGCAGGCCGCGCCGGTGCTGGAGCTGCTCGCTTCTACGTTGTCCATTGTGGGCGAGAAGCCCGGCGACGGTCAGGCACTGAAGACCGTCAACCAGCTCCTGTGCGGTGTGCACATTGCCGCAGCCGCCGAAGCCCTCGCCTTGGCAGACGCCATGGGACTGGACAAGGCCAAAACCTTGGCTGCACTCGAGGCTGGCGCTGCCGGCTCCTTCATGCTCTCCAACCGCGGTCCGCGCATCCTTGAGGCTTATAGCGAAGAAGGCGCAGAGGTACTGAGCCGTCTGGACATCTTCGTCAAGGACATGGGGATCGTGGGCAAAGCCGCACGCACCGCCGGAATGGCCGCCCCTGTGGCGGCAGCCGCCGAACAGCTCTTCCTGCTGGGCCAGGCACAAGGGCTCGCAGCAGCAGATGATTCCGCTGTCATCAAGGTTTTAGCCCCCACCCAACGCACCCAGTAACTCAGTAAGTCAGCAACACCCAACAAGCCCCTCCGCTAGGCATCCCTAGCGGCGTCAAAGGAGACACTTAATGAGCGCCATAGCTCTTCTGGCCATAGCAGCAGCAGGGGTACTCCTGTTGCTACTAGCGGTCATCAAATTCAAAATCCCGGCCTTCCTCGCACTGTTAGTCGTCAGTGTCCTGGTGGCACTGGTTGCCGGTATTCCACTGCCCGATGTTGTCAAAACCGTCACCGAGGGCATGGGCGGAACCTTGGGATCCGTGGCCATTCTGGTTGGCCTTGGCGCCATGCTGGGGAAGATGATTGAAATCTCCGGCGGAGCCCAGGCCCTCGCCGGCAAATTCACCCAACTGCTGGGTCCGCGCCGCGTCATCGCGGCCCTCACCTCGGCCGCTTTCCTGCTGGCCATCCCCGTCTTCTTCGACGTGGGATTCATCATCTTGATCCCCATCATCTACGGCTTCGCCAAGGCGGCAGGCGTCAACCCGGTCAAGATCGGTCTGCCTGTTGCTGCCATCATGCTCGCCATCCATGTGGTTGTTCCCCCGCACCCCGGGGTAGTTGGCGGTGCCGGGATCCTCGGTGCGGACATCGGCTGGACCACCATCATTGGCCTCTTACTGTGTATACCGGTGGGCGTTTTGGGCTTCTTCGTGGCCCGCTGGCTCAACCGGCGCGAATTCACCATGCTTCCCGAGACGGCCAAACAGTTCAAACTCTTTGGAACCGGTACCTCCCAGGTTGAGCAGGAAGCCGCTCAAGGCTCCTCTACCGGAACCGTCAAAACTGAGGTCCAGGCCCCGCCTAGCCCGGCCATGATCATCAGCTTAATCGTTCTTCCCATCTTGATGATAATGGTGGGCACCGTTGGTGCAGTGATCCTGCCCAAGGATTCATTCTCAGCCCAGCTCGCTGGCTTTATCGGCGCGCCACTGATTGCCCTTCTGACGGCCTTGGCCCTGGCGTACTACTTCCTCGGCATCCGCCGCGGCTGGTCCTCACAGCACACTGGCGAAATCATGGATTCAGCATTGGCGCCCACCGCGATCGTCATCTTGGTCACCGGCGCCGGTGGTGTCTTCGGCAAGGTCCTCACCGTTTCCGGCATCGGCACCGCACTGGCCGAAAGCTTGCAAGCCGCAGGCCTGCCACTGATCCTCATGGCCTTCATCCTCGCGGCGATTCTGCGGGCGTCGCAGGGTTCGGCAACCGTTGCCATCATCACCACGGCAGGCCTCCTGGCTGCATCCGTGGCCGACGGCGGGTACTCACCTGTGCAGACCGCCCTGATCTTGGTGGCCATCGGCTTCGGCGCCTTGGGCCTGAGCCACGTCAATGACTCCGGTTTCTGGATCGTGACCAGATACCTGGGCCTGTCCGTGGCCGATGGGTTGCGAACGTGGACGGTCCTGACCACAGTGCTGGGCCTGGCCGGATTCATCCTGACATCTGCCGTATGGCTTCTGGTGGGAGGTTAGGGAACATCATGAGAACTCGCTTGGATATCTTGGTCAACAGTGCGCTGCTCGACGGCGCAGCAGTGCCGGCGTTCACCTGCTATGACTTCACTACCGCGCTGGCCGTGGTGGAAGCCGCCGAAGCAGCGGAACGCGGTGTGATCTTGCTGGTGGCACCCAAAACCGCCACGGCACCGTCCGGGCCGCGTTTCATTACAGCCCTGCGGGGACTGGCCGATGACGCGAGCGTGCCGGTGGCAGTGCAGCTTGACCACGCCACCAGCATAGAGGCGATCGTGGCCGGCATTGCAGCTGGGGCGGATTCGGTACTGGCGGACGGATCAGCTCTGGATTTCGAAGACAATATTGCCTTCGTCCAGGCTGTGCAGAAGGCTGTTGCTGATCCAGAAATCGTGGTGGAAGCAGAGCTCGGCGGCCTTGCCGGCAACGAGGACCAGGCCTTCGCCTTGGAAGCTGCTGGGCTGACCGATGCCAGCCAGGTGGCCGACTTCGTGGCCCGAACCGGTGCCAGTTTGTTGGCGGTAGCCGTCGGCAATGTCCACGGAAAATACGCTGGGGAACCGAAGCTGCATTGGGATCTGCTGGACGCCATAGCGGCAGTGTCCCCCATCCCCCTGGTTCTGCATGGCGCCTCCGGCATCCCTGTGGACGATCTGGCCAAGGCTCCTGCAGCCGGAATCGGCAAGGTGAACTTCAATACCGAGCTGCGCACAGGAGTTCTGCGCCTGCTCGAGAACGAAACCAGCACCAACCGGGCCAACGGGGAGAATCTGCTGGGGCTCCTTGACCGTTGGCAGGAAACTGTCCGCGAGTTTACGGACACCACTTTGCACACCCTGAACGGCCACTAGAGTCCCTAGACTCTCGGAGGTCCACCAAAGGGGCGCTCGGCTGACTGTAATCCTCAGCCGAGTGCCCTCTGGCGTACCCGCACCGGCGGTGAGTCAGGCGCCGGCGGTGCGTGCCCGGCGTCGTACGTCCTAGGAGTACTTCATGGGCGGCGAGTGATCATCAGTCACCGCGCCGCAGCGCCTATGGTTAGGGAAGAACCCGGCACTGAGAACTTTGGAGAATTTCGCATGACAATGAGTTCAAGCAGTGGCAGTGGCACGGTGCTGATCGCCGATTTCGTGAACGTCGACGCCGCGGGCAAGGTCAATATCATTGGTGGCGGGATCCAGTTTCTGGGTTCTGATCCGGAGTCCGGGCTGACCGCGCCGTTCGCCGTGTACGTGAATATTACTGTCACAATTCCCCTGTTTGAGGAGACCTCAGCCGTTGTGGAGGTGCTGCTGATAGATGCCGATGGGCAGCCGGTCACCCTTGCCGGGCCCGACGGCGGCAACACTATGGCGTTCAAACAAGACGTGGATTTCCGCCACACCGACAGACCTGAGCTGCAGCAACCACCTATGGGGTTTCCGGGGACATCGAACATTGTGCTGAACTTTCCCGGTGGGCTCCCGTTGCCCCCGAGCGCCACGTATGAATGGGTGGTGTTATTAGACGGATCGCGTCTAACCGCCAGCACATTCTTTGTGCCGGGCGCCGCTCCAATCCCATGACACAGACTTCACCCGGCAGCTAGGGTGGAAATATGAATCACAAACCAGCCCCTAACGACACCCTGCGCCAAGTAGTAGTTGCCGTCAGCGCGGTGGCAGCTATCATCGGCTCATTCATTGGCTCCGGAGCTGCCGGCGGAACTCAAATCCAGAACGCTTCTAATGGAGCACTCTCAGCGGATTCAACACTCATTGCACCGGGCGGGCCCGCCTTCACCATTTGGAGCGTCATCTATTTGGGACTCGTGGCCTACGCCGTCTGGCAGTTTCTACCCCAACAAAAAACCGAGCAGCGGCACCGCTTAGTGGGCTATCCCGTAGCGGCGTCCCTACTGTTAAACGCCGCATGGATCCTCAGCGTTCAATTTGATCTATTGCCGCTCAGCGTGCCGATCATTGTCATCCTGCTCGCTGTTCTGGCCTACATGTTTGTCCTGATCCTTCGCCACCGGCCTACCAACACTGTGGACGCCATCATCACCGATGGCACCATGGGCCTGTACTTGGGCTGGGTCTGTGTGGCCACGGCAGCGAATATTTCCGCTGTCCTCGTGGCGGCCGGCTTCAACGGCTTCGGTGTGAACCCCAACGCCTGGGCCGTGTTTGTTCTAGCAGTCGCCGCTGCCGTGGGAATTGCTCTGGCGATGTATGGCAAGGGCCGTTTGGCTCCGGCCGCATCATTGAGCTGGGGCCTAGCGTGGGTTGCCTTTGCCCGTTTCAACGGTGAGCTGCTGTCCACGCCTGCGGCCATAGCGGCGATGGTGGGAGCCATCGTGGTGGTTGTTGTCACCGTGATCATCCGGTTACGTGTGGCGACCAACAACGCACCCGGCACTCGGGTGAGGTGAGCGCCGTCGTACTTCCCTTTCGGGCCAGGCGGCCCCTGCTGCTGGGAACTTAGCCGCCGAGTTTGCCTGCAAGGCGCTGGCGCATCTGCATGCTGGCGTCGTTCATGCCCACGATTTCCACGTCCTTGCCGTGGCGGCGATACTTGCCGGTGATGGCGTCCAGGGTGGCGCTGGTGGAGGCGTCCCAAAGGTGCGAATCGCTCATGTCGATGATGACGCGCGCAGGATCAAGGGCGTACTCGAACTGCGTGTAGAGATCGTTGGAGGACGCGAAGAAGAGCTCGCCGTTGACCACATACGTGACGCTGCCTTCGCTTTCCACACGCGTGACCGTGACAAAGTGGGCCACACGGCGGGCGAACATGACCATGGCCAGGACGGTGCCGGTGCCAACACCAATGGCCAGGTTGTCGGTGGAGACTGTGGCGATGACCGTGGCGACCATGACGAAGGTTTCGCTCTTGGGCAGAGTTTTCAAAGTGCGGAGGCGGATGCTGTGCCAATCGAACGTGGCCCAGCAGACGAAGATCATGACGGCGACCAGTGCGGCCATGGGGATCAGCGAGACGATATCGCCCAGCACCACCACCAGGAGCAACAAGAACACGCCCGCGAAAAACGTGGAAATGCGGGTGCGGGCGCCGGAGGCTTTCACGTTGATCATGGTCTGGCCAATCATGGCGCAACCGCCCATGCCGCCGAAGAAACCGGTCACAATGTTGGCCACGCCTTGGCCCCATGCTTCGCGGGTTTTGTTGGATCGGGTGTCGGTGATGTCATCCACGAGCTTCGCTGTCATGAGGGATTCCAGCAGCCCCACGAAGGCCATCGCCAAGGCGAACGGGAAAATTGTCTGCAGCATCTCGAAGGTGAGCGGCACGTTCGGGACGAACACCATGGGCAGCGAATCCGGCAGTTGCCCCTTGTCCCCCACCGTCGGAACAGCAATGGCTGCCAGCACCGTGACCAGCGTCAGCACCACAATCGCCACCAACGGCGCGGGCACCGCCTGGGTGAACCGTGGCAACACGAACATGATCACCAGCGCCACCGCCACCAGCGGGTAGACCAGCCACGGGACACCAATGAGCTCGGGCAGCTGGGCGAGAAACACCAGAATAGCCAGCGCATTCACGAAGCCCACCATGACTGACCGTGGAATGAACCGCATCAATTTCGCGACGCCGGACACCGCCAGAATGATTTGAATGACCCCTGCCAGGATGACCGCAGCAATGAGGTAATCCACGCCGTGACTTTTCACCAAGGGTGCGATCACCAGCGCCACCGCACCCGTGGCCGCGGAAATCATGGCGGGCCGTCCACCGGTAAAGGCGATGGTCACCGCCATGGTGAACGCGGCGAACAGCCCAATTCTGGGATCCACTCCGGCGATCACGGAGAAGGCGATGGCTTCCGGGATCAGCGCCAGGCCAACAACCAGCCCGCCGAGTAGTTCCGTCTTCAGCCGGCGCGGGGACTTGAGCGTTCCCCACACCGATTGCAATTGTTCTGGGGTTAGTGTGGCCGTTGGCGGCTTGACGGCCATGGGTGGGTCCTCTTCACGTTCGGTTGGGTGGATTGCGGCTCCGTTCGCGGTGCGGAACGGACTTTGATCCCTGCCCGGGGTGAGCCGCGGTTGCCTCGCAGGGGCGGTTCGGCGACTCGGGTGTGTCTTGGTTTCTCTTTTGCGCGCTCGAAGCATGGGCTGACTTCCGGGCTTCTCTACTTTAACGCACAACTGAAACTTTGGTGGAGCCCTGACCTCCCACGGCCTCTAGCAACGTGACATCCCCGCGGCTAAAGTGAATTTATGAGCACACATTCAGATTTTGACGACAAAGACCTGATTCATGAAAATGCCGCCCCGGATGCCCTGGGTGAACTCTATTCGGAACTGGTGACTCCGGACATTGAAGAGATCAACGAACATGCGGCCTCCATAGAAGCCGAGTCCGAAACCGAGACTGATCGACTCTAGGCCGCCCGACTAGACCGCCCGCCAGCCCGCAGGTTCTGGGCCCAGGCAAACTCTGGCATCTTTGAAGGATCATGGAATCAGCCTCCGCCGCCCCGCGCACCGTGTCCGTCTATTCGGCCCCCACCCGCGTGCTCGGGCAGTGGCGCTAGCCATCTGCGCAGCCCTGGCCCTCAACCTGCTCATGGCCGGCACGCCCAGCTCCATCTGGCATTTTCTACCGTGGCTACTAGTGCGCACCGACGGCCTTCCCCTTGCTCAAGCCAATGGACAGCAGCTCACTGCCCTTGTTGCGCCGCAATTAGAAGTCCTATCCAAAAGGTCTAGCCGCCAGCAACGTTACGTTCTTCGCGCGCGAGGAGCCTGAGATACTCGCACGCGAGGTGCCGCCAAAGTGCCGCCAACCCAGGAAGTGAACCCCTTTAGTAGAGGCTCAGCAGTAGCCAAATGCACTGCCGGAATGGCCAGCTAAAAACTTCCAACAGGTCCAATAACGCGCCACACGACGGCCACGGAGGCCCTTTTAGCGCAAGACCCCACAAATTAAATCCACTCGCGAGAACAGCAGGATCGGCAGACTATCCTTTTGAGCAACATACATTTCGCACTCAACACGCCACGAATATTCTTTCCACAGGTCATTGACCTCACTGCAAATAGCTAATATGTTTGAGATCAGAACTTATTAAAGCTCTGTACCACTACATTGGAGGCATCCCATGGCTCTCGAGCCCACCCGCGAAGACAAATTTTCCTTTGGTCTTTGGACCATTGGCTGGAATGCACAGGATCAGTTTGGCTCGGCAACGCGGCCGCAGCTGGACACTGTAGAGGCCGTCAACAAGCTCAGCGATTTGGGCGCCTACGGTCTGTCGTTCCACGACGACGATCTGTTCCCCTTCGAAGCCACTGCCGCTGAGCGTCGCACAGAGATCGACCGCCTCAAGGGCGCCTTGGACTCCACCGGCTTGGTGGTTCCCATGGTGACCACCAACCTGTTCAGTAACCCGGTATTCAAAGATGGCGGCTTCACCTCAAATGATCGCGAGGTGCGTCGATTCGCGCTCCGCAAGGTCATCGAGAACATTGATCTTGCTGCTGAGCTGGGGGCTGAAACCTTCGTCATGTGGGGCGGCCGCGAAGGCAGCGAATACGACGTGGCCAAGGACATCCAGGGCGCGTTGGAACGCTACCGTGAGGCTGTGAACCTGCTCGGCGATTACGTCACCGACAAGGGTTACAACATCCGCTTCGCCATTGAGCCCAAGCCGAACGAACCCCGCGGCGATATCCTGCTCCCCACCCTCGGCCACGCTTTGGCGTTCATCGAGACGCTGGAACGTCCGGAACTGGTGGGCATCAACCCGGAAACCGGTCACGAGCAGATGGCGGGACTGAACTTCACCCATGGCATCGCCCAGGCGCTATACCAGGGCAAGCTGTTCCACATTGACCTCAATGGCCAGCGCGGTGTGAAGTTCGATCAGGACTTGGTATTTGGCCACGGCGATCTGCAGAACGCCTTCTCCCTCGTGGACCTGCTAGAAAACGGTGGCCCCAACGGCGGCCCTGCCTACACCGGCCCCCGCCACTTCGACTACAAGCCCTCACGCACCGAAGACATCAACGGTGTTTGGGATTCAGCCGCCGCTAACATGCGCATGTACCTGCTGCTGAAGGAACGCGCTGCCGCATTCCGCGCCGATCCCGTGGTTCAGGCAGCTCTGACTGCTTCCAAGGTTGCCGAAATCAACCAGCCCACCCTCAACCCGGGCGAAGGCTACGACGCGTTGCTGGCTGACAAGTCCTCCTACGAAGACTTCGATTCCGCAGCCTACTTCGGCGGCAAGGGCTTCGGTTTCGTCCAGCTCCAGCAGCTCTTCCTCGAGCACCTCCTCGGCGCCCGGTAAGTCAGCATGAGTCTCGTTGCCGGAGTCGATTCCTCGACTCAAAGCTGCAAAGTTGTTGTTGTCGATTCCAGCACCGGGCAAAGCGTGCGCACCGGCAAGGCCTCCCACCCGGACGGAACTGAAATTCATCCGTCCCTGTGGTGGGAGGCCTTGCTTTCCGCCATGCACGACGCCGGTGGGCTGGCTGATGTTTCTGCCATCTCCGTCGCGGGTCAGCAGCACGGCATGGTTTTACTGGATTCCGCCGGGCAGATCATTCGGCCGGCCCTACTGTGGAACGACACCCGTTCGGCGCAGTCCGCCACCGATCTGATCACCGAGGTGGGGGCTGCTGCCCTCGCCGAGCGCTGCGGATCTGTTCCGGTTGCATCCCTAACCATCACCAAGATCCGATGGGTCCGTGACAACGAACCCGAGAATGCTGCTCGTGTTGCTGCCGTGGCACTACCTCATGACTGGCTGACCTGGCGGCTTCGCGGTTACGGTCCTGCGGATCAAAGCCCGTTGGGTCCTGATCTAGAGCAACTGACAACGGACCGTTCCGATGCCAGCGGCACCGGATATTGGTCTCCTCAGATGGAAAGCTACGATCTAGAGCTTTTCGAAGCGGCCTTTGGCCGTTTCGCCCGGGAAGCCGGTTCGGAAAATGGCGTTGCTGACGGTCCGGCGGTGATCCTCCCCCGAGTGGCAGGACCAGCAGAATCAGTCGGCACGGTTCACGAGTCGCTCTTTGAACAAACCATCGAGGAACCTGTGCGGATCGGCGCAGGCGCAGGCGATAATGCCGCCGGCGCCCTAGGGCTCGGAGCGGCAGCAGGTGACATGGTGGTTTCGGTGGGGACCAGCGGCACGGTATTTGCCGTTGCCGAGCAGCCCAGCAGTGATGCCTCCGGAACTATTGCAGGATTCGCTGACGCCTCTGGCGCTTACCTGCCCATCGCCGTCACCTTGAACGCAGCCAGGATCCTCAGCTCTGTGTCATCGTTGTTGGATGTCAGCTTTGATGAGTTCGCGGAACTGGCGCTAGCCGCCCAACCGGGTAGCGACGGGGTCGTACTTGTTCCTTATTTTGAAGGCGAGCGCACCCCTAATTTGCCGCATGCCAAGGCCAGTTTTCATGGTCTGAGCATTTCCTCAACCACGCGCGAGAACATGTCCCGCGCTGCCATTGAGGGCATGCTGTGCGGTTTGGCTAGCGGGCTCGGAGCCATTACGGCAACCGGGGTGGCCGCTAAACGTCTGCTGCTCATTGGCGGTGCCGTGCAAAATGCTGCGGTTCAGGTGGTGGCCGGTCAGGTGTTTGACGTCCCGGTAGTCATCCCCACACCGGGTGAATACGTTGCTCGTGGCGCCGCTGTGCAGGCTGCGTGGATGCTCCAGGGCGAACGTCCGGACTGGCCGCTGGAGACCATCGCCTCCCCCGCTGCCGATTTCCGTCCGGAAATCTTAGCGAATTACCAGGAAGCAGCGCGAAAAGCATAGTCCGCCGCTAAGGTCGCGCTTGCTCATTTGCGCTTCCTCGGTCCCGCTTCGCTTCATCCTTCGTCTCGCGAGACCTCAGACACGGCCCCCTAAACCGCGGTTTTGGCGGCCATATCTGAGGTCTCGCGGCGGGAAAATCAGCCAAAATCCGTCCGGCTGTTCAACCAGCCTTTGTTTGACCGAGTCGCCAGGTTTTGCGGATCATCCCAGCCGCCTGCGACCAACATGCGGGCAATCTTGGTGATGACCACGATTTCCCCTGCCCGCATATCGTCCTTATTGATCAGGACCTGATGCCAGCCCAAGGACCTCGTGACAAAGTCTCGATCATGATCGCTGGACTGCTGCGCCGCAGTGAAATGGTGCAAACCATCATATTCAGCACAAGTCTTGTACTCCTCACATGCCAAGTCGGGCCCCACTTTGCCATTGCCGTCCACGTCCTTGATCTCGACGTTATGGTCAAAATTGGGCAACGGTGAACGCATGATCAGCAACCGCAGATTGGTTTCAGGAGGCGAGTCAGAACCGACTCGGGCCAGTTCCATCGCTAGCCGTAGCCGTTTCATACCTCGAGCACCAGCATGCCGGGTAAGGTAGTCGCGCAGCTGGCCTAATTCCACGCGTGGGTAGACGTCCCGACCAAAGGAGCGGTGATGCTCAGAAACAATTTGGTCTGCGAGCACCACTAACTCGTCGATGCCCAACTGCGGAGCAATATCCAAAAGCGTTCTCTCCACGGTCGTGACGGCAATCCCAGCCACCGTCGTCACCTCCCAAGGTTCGAGGCGCATGGCATGGCCCGTGATGCCCCTCCGTCTGGCTTCGTTTTCTTTGCGCGGTCTTGTCACATCGATGCAAGGAAGTTCCTCGAAACGCCAAGGTAGCCACAGTCCGTGGAGAACTGCCGCGGTGGCATGGCTGATGATGCCATCCGGTGTCACCGCAAGGTAGGCCCGGCACCGGTCCATGAGCGTCGGTGGGACGGCCACCGGGAAACGAAGTGCACGACTCGTCGTCTGCAGGTCGCGCCCACGCGTTCGCTTGCGAGATATGCCTGCACTCCGCGCTTCCTCGAGAGTGAACGGCCTCTTCTGGAGATGGCGGGGCAGCGGATTCAATCTGTCCATGCCCCATTAATGCCAAAAATAGACGGAGATTGGGCCGTAATTCGGGCAAAGTGAGAAATCTGTGGATAACGGGTCCATTTTGCCTAGTGAATTGTCAAAAAACTTTCCAGGACCGTGCTGTCCAGCTTGTCTTTTCCGGACTGGATCCATCGAGACCGGGGCGTTTACCTAGAGCACGGGCTCCCTAGTTAGCTCCTCAGGGATTCGTCACGCCCAGCACGCTCAAAACGACCGCGAGTCCTCACATCTGGCCCCCTGCGAGCGATTTAGGGGGCCAGACGTGAGGACTCGCGGATACTGAGAGGTCACGCGGTGGTCCCAGCCCCAGCCCCAGACCCCCCAGCGCCGGTCCCAGCAGCCCCAGTCGCCGCGGGCGCCTTCACTTCGGCGATTTTCCTCTTCGGGGTACGGTTGGCCAGACGCTGCTGCAGCATGACGGCCGCTACGATGATCACACCCTTGACAATGTTCTGCACCGATGTGGACATGTTGTTTTGTGTAAACACGTTCGTCAGAGTGGAGAAAAGCAGCACACCTAACACGGTGCCCATGATGCTGCCGCGCCCACCAATGAGCAGTGTGCCACCAACCACCACTGCGGCAATGGCGTCGAGCTCGAGCAGCAGTCCGTGGGTTGAGGTTCCGGCTGTGGTGCGGCCCAACATGATGACTCCACCAATACCGGCGGTCAGCCCGGCCAGTCCGTAGACGTATACGAGGTGACGCTTGACGTTGATGCCTGCCAGTCGCGCTGCCTCCAAGTTGCCGCCAATGGCAACTGTGCGGCGGCCAAAAGTGGTGCGGTTGAGCAGGAACCAGCCTAGGGCCACCACAACGGCGAAGATCCAGATCAGCACCGGAATACCCAGCAGGTTACCGGCCAAAGCGGACTTAAATTCGCTGACAACAACAATTTGGGTGGTGCGGTTGGCTAAGAGTTCTGCCAGACCACGCGCTGCCACCAACGTGGCGAGAGTCGCGATGAACGCCACCACATTTCCGTAGGCGATCACAATTCCGTTAATCAGCCCTACGATGACACCGGCAGCCAGGGCCACCACCACCATGACAATCCAATGCGTTTCAGCAGCGAATGCCTGAACCCAAGAGAGGGTGGCCACCACACTGGCCAGCCCCAACACGGAACCGACGGACAGATCGATGCCACCACTGGTAATCACAAAGGTCATGCCAATGCTGACCACGCCAATAACGGCGGCATAGCGCAGAATAACCAAGAGGTTTCCAACGCTGCCAAACCTGTCGCCGGCGGTCAAATAGCCCGCCAACGCCAAGAGGATTAGTGCCACGACCAAGCCTATAGAGCGGACACCGGCGCCGCCCATGAACCGGGAGAGAACGTTCCCGGATTTTGTGATCTCAGCACGTTTCCCGCCAGTATCCTGCGGCGGAGGACTGTTTTCATCGACGTCGACGGACAAGTTCTTCTCGCTCATGCTGCGGATCCTTTCATGACCAAGTCGAGCACGCCGTGCTCGTCGAGGGTGGCTGCGGGGGAAGTGTGGATGACACGGCCGTCAGCTATCACCAGTACCCGGTTAGATAAACCGAGCACCTCATCAATTTCGCTGGAGACCACGACGACGGCGTTTCCGGCGTCGGCAAGCTTTCGAATCAAGGCGTAGATCTCGGCACGTGCGCCTACGTCAACGCCGCGGGTGGGCTCATCGAGCAGGAGCAGTTCAGTCCCATGCACGAGCCACCTCGCCAGAAGTATTTTTTGTTGGTTTCCACCGGACAGTGTGCGGGTGATCCGATCCGGTTCGGCGGGACGAAGTTCCAGCGCCTCGAGCTGCTCGTGCGAAACCTCCCGCTCGGCCTTCTCGTTGACCATGCCGCCCTTGGCCCAACGGTCGAAGCTGGCCAACGTGATGTTGCGGTAGATTGGCTCATCCAAGATCAGGCCCTGGCTCTTGCGCTCTTCAGGGGACAACCCCATGCCAGCTGCCACGGCTGCCCGCACAGAACCTCGCGCCACCGGCTTTCCGGACATTTTCACTGTGCCAGAGGAAGCCTTTCGAGCACCATAGACAGTTTCCAGAATTTCTGAGCGGCCCGAGCCCACGAGACCCGCCAGCCCAACAACTTCACCGGCCCGGACCTCAAAATTAACACCGGAGAAGACACCAGACAGGGCAAGGTCCTTCACCTCAAGAACGACGGCGGCATCCGGGGCCACGTCCTGAACCTCGGGGAACACATTTTTGATATCCCGGCCCGTCATCAACTTGATCAATTCAGAGGTTGGGGTGGTCTCCACGGGAAGATTAGTGGCCATGGTTCGGCCGTCCTTGATGACAGTGATGCGGTCACCGATCTGGCGAATCTCCTCCAACCTGTGCGAAATGTAGATGACTGCAATCCCGGAAGCCTTGAGGTCCTGGACTACACGAAACAAGTTACTGACTTCGTCGGAGTCCAAGACCGCGGACGGCTCATCCATGATGATCAGCTTGATGTCATGGGATAAGGCTCTGGCCATACTGACAATTTGCTTGTTTGCGGCGGAGAGCGTACCCACTTCTTGGGTTGCAGAAATTTTATTATGTCCCAGCCGCTCCATGAGCTTTCGTGCCAACTTGACGCTGGTTCGCCGGTCAATGATTCCGGCCTTGGCATGTTCGTGGCCGAGGAATATATTCTCCGCCACGGTGAGCCCGTCCACCACGTCCAGCTCCTGGTGCATGGTGGCAATGCCCATCCCAATGGCCTCCATGGGGCTGGCTATGGTGACGTGCTCACCCTGCCAGACGATGTCGCCACTGTCGGGCTGATACGACCCGGAAAGGGTTTTGATGAGCGTGGATTTACCGGCGCCATTTTGGCCCAAGAGGCAGTGGACTTCACCTGGAAGGACTTCAAGGTCCACACCCTTCAACGCTTGGACGCCGGAAAATCCCTTGGTCAAGGAGCGTACTCTCAGCAGAGGACCGTCATGGGCAACATTGATCATAGAGGCAACATAACAGTAAAAAGTAGATTTGGCACCGATTTTTTTGCGACTGTTCCCTGAAAGTTACCGGAATCTATTTTGTTGAAATACAACACGAAAGGGATAACAGAACGATAAAAGTTCTATACAAATCTCTAGTAAATACAAAAAATGCCTGTTATGTTGCTTTAGACGTCAAAGTGGACATCACAGCCTCTTTATTGCTCCCCAGCTGATGATTTTCCCTCCGCAGCGGCGACTCGCACCACCCCACACTGGACCGTCTGGGTCTGAATAACTTTGGAGGAAAAAGATGCGTCAAAATCGTTCACTTCGCCACAGGGTTCTCATGACAACGGGAGCCCTGTTTGCTGTTGGCGGTCTAATTACCGCGTGCACCCCGGGTACAACCGAAGCTGAGACTGGAACAACCAACACCGCGGGCCAGACCCAAGAATCAAGGGCGCCCGGGGACAAGGTCACCATTGGTTTCTCCGGCCCCGCAGCGGACCATGGCTGGATCGGTGCCATCAGCACCGCAGCCATCGAAGCGGCAAAGTCCTTCGACGATGTTGAGCTGGTGGTATCGGAAGGTACCAGCGACGCCAACCTACAGATCAGCCAGATTGAAACGTTCATCAACAACAAGGTTGATGCCATTGTCATGCTGCCCACCGACGGAGCGGCACTGACCGACGTAGCCATCAAGGCTATGGAAGCTGGCATCCCGGTCATCAACGTTGACAGGGAATTCAGCAGCAATTTCGCCGCCCGCACCACCGTTCTTGGTGATAACTACGGCATGGGAGTCAGCGCCGGTACTTACATCTGTGAGCAGCTCGACGGTAAGAGCGACGCCGTAGTAGCTGAAATCGCCGGTATCGATAGCCTGCCCCTGACGCAGGACCGCAGCCGCGGCTTTGAAGAAGCTCTTGGCGATTGTGGCCTGAAGGTCAATAACCGCGTGGCCGCAGACTTCACCGTCCAAGGCGGCGAAGCCTCCACTTCGCAGCTCTTGGCTGCGGCTCCGAAGATCGACGCCATCTGGAACCACGATGACGATCAGGGCATTGGTGTGCTGGCCGCCATCCAGGCCGCCAACCGCAGCGAGTTCTTCATGGTGGGTGGTGCCGGATCCAAGAACGCCATGGAGTCCATCAAGGCTGGCGACTCGGTCTTGCAAGCAACTGTCATCTACCCCTCAACCCAAGCAGCTGACGGTATTGCTATGGCACGGCTGATCGCCCTCGGCCTGCCGGCGTCGGATCTGATCACCCAGGGCGTCCCGAACCGGATTGTGCTCGATGCCCCCGTTGTCACCAAGGACAATGTGGACGAGTACATCGGCGCAGCATTCGCTTCATAGCCTGACCGCGGGGTGTCCACGACAGTATGGCAGCACTGCCACTGTCCCGGGCGCCCCGCCTTTCAGCATTCACCGTCAAAAGTCTTCTCAGCAGCACTCGTTCCTACATTGAGAGAGGTTTTTCATGTCTGACTCACCACGCCCGCTGCGGGTCGCCATGATCGGGGCCGGATTCATGGGTGCGGCTCATTCCCAGGGCTGGCGCGTTGCCCCACGCTTCTTTGACGTGGACGCCACCCCAGAGATGACACTGCTGGTTGCCCGGGACCCCGAAAGAACCACCGCGGCTGCACAACAGTGGGGCTGGGCAGAGACCTCCACTGACTGGCGCGAGGCCATTGCCCGTGACGATATCGACATTATTGACATTGTTACCCCCGGCGATTCTCATGCTGAAATTGCCATTGCAGCGCTCGACGCCGGTAAGCATGTTTTGTGCGAAAAGCCCCTTGCGAATACGGTCACCGAAGCCAAAGCCATGGCTGAGGCGGCCGAACGTGCCGCTAAGAAGGGCGTTTTTTCCATGGTGGGCTTCACTTACCGTCGGGTACCGGCGGCTACTCTGGCCCGTGACATGGTTGCCGCTGGCCGGATAGGCAAGATCCGCCAGGTCCGCGCCTCCTACCTGCAGGACTGGTTGATGGATGAAAACAGCCCGCTCAGCTGGCGGTTGCAAAAAGACCGCGCAGGATCGGGCGCCTTGGGAGATATCGGCGCACACGCCGTCGATCTTGCCCAGTTCATCACCGGCGTGGAGCTGATCCAAGTGAGCGGCACCATGGAAACCATAGTGGCCGAACGGCCGCTGGCCGCCGCATCCACCGGCCTTTCCGGCACCGCGGCTGAAGGAAGGGGAGCCGTCACTGTCGATGATCTGGCCCTATTTACGGGTCGCTTTGGCTCCAAGGACGATGGTTTCCTGGGCTCCTTTGAAGCTACCCGTTTCAGCACGGGACGCAAGAATGCCCTGCGCATAGAAGTCTCGGGTTCCGAAGGCGCTATCAGCTTCGATTTGGAACGGCTCAATGAGCTGGAGTTCTTCGATGCGAGCGCTCCCGTGACCGAGCAGGGCTTCACCACTATTTTGGTGACCGAACCCGAACACCCCTACATCAGCGCGTGGTGGCCAGCCGGGCACATGCTCGGCTACGAACACGGCTTTTCACACCAGGCACGGGATTTCCTCCAGGCTGTTGCCAGCGAAAGCGCACCCACGCCGTCGTTCGCTGACGGATTGCAGGTGCAGAAAGTCCTTGAAGCCGTGGAAGTCAGCGCGGCGGCCAACAGCATCTGGACCTCTCTCTAACCCCATTCATAAGCACCAAGAAATAGGAGACGCAAGTGAGCCGACCGATCACGCTATTTACCGGGCAATGGGCCGATCTACCCCTTGAAGACGTGGCAAAGCTGGCCTCAGGCTGGGGCTACGACGGGCTGGAAATTGCCTGCTGGGGCGATCACCTAGATCCTTGGCGATGGGACGATGAGGCCTATGTTAGCGAAAAACTGGCTCTCTTGGCCAAGTACAACCTGAAGGTCTACGCCATTTCAAACCACCTTAAGGGGCAAGCTGTTTGTGACGATCCCATCGACCAGCGACATCGGGACATTCTCCCCGATCCGATCTGGGGCGACGGCGAGCCCGAAGGTGTGCGCCAACGTGCTGCCGAAGAAATGAAGAACACCGCCAGGCTGGCCGCCAAGCTCGGTGTGAAGACAGTTATTGGTTTCACTGGTTCCAGCATCTGGAAATACGTGGCCATGTTCCCGCCGGTGTCACAGGAACTGATCGACGCCGGTTACCAAGACTTTGCCGACCGCTGGAACCCGATCCTTGACGTCTTTGACGAAGTGGGCGTCCGTTACGCTCACGAGGTACACCCCAGTGAAATCGCCTACGACTACTGGACCACCAAGCGAACCTTGGAGGCTATTGGTCACCGTGAGGCGTTCTGTCTGAACTGGGACCCGAGCCATTTCATGTGGCAGCAGCTGAACCCGGTAGATTTTATTCTGGAATTCGCCGACAGAATCATTCACGTCGACTGCAAGGATGTGAAACTGCGCCTGGGCAATGGCCGCAACGGTGTGCTGGGTTCGCACTTGGCGTGGGCTGACCTGAACCGTGGCTGGGACTTTGTTTCCACAGGCCGCGGAGACGTCCCCTGGGAGGCCAGCTTCCGTGCTCTGAACCAGATTGGCTACGACGGGCCCATCTCCGTGGAATGGGAGGACGCCGGCATGGACCGGCTGTTGGGCGCACCCGAGGCGCTGGCCTTCGTCAAGCGCAATGCCTTTGCCGCCCCAGATGCCGCCTTCGACTCCGCGTTCAAGGCACAGTAACCGGCCCCATGGCGCTACGCGGCCCGCTCCAACACCCGCTCCGTTCGGGTAATATGGAGCGGGCCGCTTGCAAGTTTTTCCCCCTAACGAGTGTGCCGAAAGAGGTGATTTAAGTGGCAGTACCGGATCTTCCAGCTCCTCGGACCGTGCGCAGGGGCAATAACCTTGATGACGTCCGCAGGAACAACTTGGCCGTCGTCTTGAACCTGGCGCACGTTCGCGGACGTTTATCGCGGGCGGATGTCACCCGGGCAACCGGACTGAACCGCTCCACGGTCGCAGGCCTTGTCGCCGAACTCGTTGACTTGGGACTTGTGGAAGAGCAAGAGCCCGGCATGACACATCATGCCGGCCGCCCGAGCCCGATCATTGTGCCTCGCGAAGACGTTGTGGCGATTGCCATCAACCCAGAGGTCGACGCCGTCACCATTGGTTTGGTCTCTTTGTCCGGACGCGTCCTCAAGCGCATCCGCTACGACACTGCCCGGGTGCCCAGCCCTGAGGAAGTCATCAACATTGTGGCAGCAGTTGTGGCTGGCATGCGTGGAGAACTGGATAGTTCTTTCCGCACCGTAGGTGTTGGCGTGGCGGTCCCTGGGCTGGTGCGTGAAATTGACGGTGAAGTGGTTGCCGCACCCCATCTTGATTGGCATGGTGTCCCCTTTTCAGCCATGCTCAGCGCCGCCCTTAAACTGCCCGTCACCACCGCAAACGATGCCTCCACCGGTCTCATGGCCGAGAGTACCTTTGGCGCCGGCCGCGGCGGGCGCAACCATATTTACCTCAACGGCGGCGCCAGCGGTATTGGAGGCGGCATTGCCATTGACGGGCACCCGTTACTGGGAACCAGTGGTTTTGCCGGGGAATTTGGCCACGGACTGGTCAAATCAAACGGCCTCACCTGCCATTGTGGACGGCAAGGCTGCCTCGAAACTGAAGTACGCCAGGAACCCTTGCTGGCAGCATTGGATTTGAGTGGCACCGAGGTTGAAAAACTCGATGCCACCCTGCTGGCCCAATTCTCCCGACCCGGTGGTCCCGAGCCGAAAATTCTGGACCTGGTCCACCAACAGGTTGGCTACCTGAGCGAATCCCTGTGCAGCATTGTCAATATCTTCAACCCGGAGCTGATCATCCTGGGTGGCTTCCTGGGCACCCTGTACGCTACCGAGCCCGACCGCATGGAAGAGATCGTCAAGGCTAAGGCCATGACCGGCCCAGACTCAGATGTCAGGATCGTCCGCGCTGCCCTAGGCCTCGACTTGCTGCTCGTGGGTGCGGCACAGCTAGCTTTTGCCTCTGTGCTGGCAGACCCGGCCAGCATCGCTGAGCAAGAGGCCCTGATCAGCTGACGCTAGGGCTGGGAAACGGCAGAGCACGGTAACGCCCTGCCCCTGCTCACATCGCTCGTAGCTCAGCGTCGGGGGCGGGTCCGCCGTGGTGCCAAAATCTTCTGCACCCAAAGCCCCAGGCCTCCTGACATCACGATTTAATTGATGAGAGTCGGGGTCTCAGGGCTCTTGACATAGCGATTTAGTGGGTGTTCGACTTCGTTGGATTGACGGGGTTTTCATGTTGGCTCGGGCTGTTAATTTCCGCCCTTTTGTGAGATAATAAAGGCGTGATGATTATTGGCGCGGGTGGGTGAAACAATGGTTTCAATGACCACCCAGACTGACTTTCCCGTACTGGCCGACCTCGGCGCCACGCTCATTGGCGATCGTGCTGCACTGATGGAGAACACCGCTGGTGGCAAGGTCTTCATCAATGGCCAGCTGGCCTTTGTCTGGGAGCCGGGGCAGGACGGAATCCGCCGTTTCGCAGCTTCCCAGCTCGTGGATACCGGGGTAGCCCAGGTCAATGAAGTTGCTGCCGGTTTCGGCATCAATACCGAGTCGCTGAGGCGTTGGCGTAAGTCCCTTGAAAACACCGGATTGATGGGACTCGCTCCGGTGAAGAAGGGGCCCAAGCGTCCCTCGCTGCTCACGCAGGAGAAAGCAGTAGAAATTCGTGCTCATCGCGCCGGTGGGGCGAGCCTGCGAGCAACCGCGGCAGCGACCGTGGTCTCTACTGACACGGTCCGGCGCGCCATGGCCATGACCGAAACCCCACTGAATCAGGCCGCCACGACTGATCCTGGCGCCGTGGTTGAAAAGTCACCCGCCCAGCAGGAATTACCGCTCACACCTGCCCCGATGGATCGTGCCAGTGAGCGGGCTGCGGCCAGGGCGGGGCTGCTGCAATCCGCTGCCCCGGTCTTTGCCCCTGCCACCGGTGCCCGGCATGCCGGCTTGTTTCTGGCCATTCCTGCTCTGGAAGCCACCGGCCTGCTGACCTGTGCGAAAGACGCGTACGGTGCGCTGCCGGACGGGTTCTACGGGCTGGAAACCGTCCTGATCGATGCGGTGTTGCGTGCGTTGGCAGGAGAATCCCGGGCCGAGGGAGCAACCCGCTTTGACCCGGTAGAGCTTGGCCGGGTGTTGGGGTTGGATCGGGCCCCTGAAGTAAAGACCATCCGCCGCAAGATCAACCAACTTGCCCAAAGGAGCAAAGCTGGTGAGTTGATTGCCGCCATGGCAAAAAACCATCTAGCCGGCACTGGTCCTGGTGGT
>NZ_JBTNDB010000037.1:0-27093 GCF_054511175.1 Arthrobacter sp. Sr24
ACTTTGTTGAACCTGGAGGAGGGTGACTGGCCTCCGAACCCGCGGGTTCCCGTAAGTGGTTTCGCGGGCCAGAATCGGTTTCGCGGCCCATGCGTTATTGCAGTTGCATCAGGCGTACCGGGAATAACTCGTGAGACGCCCCGGTTAAGCTAATTAGATGCAAACGCATGAACTAAGGAGTCATAATGCAGCGTACGGTAGTAGTCATTTCGGCAGGTCTCGGTATTCCCTCATCCACCCGAATGCTGGCGGATCAAATGGCCGCTGGTGTACAGTCGCGGCTGACCGAGGCTGGGTCTGAGCCCATCATTGACGTCATTGATCTGCGCGACTACGCCACCGACATCGCCAACAATATGGTCTCCGGATACGCCGGACCGGCATTGGCCGCGGTCATCAAGCGGGTAGAAGCTGCCGATGCCATGATCGCTGTGACTCCTACCTTCAGCGCATCCTATAGCGGCTTGTTCAAGTCGTTCTTCGACGTTCTGGATCCGAAATTCATTGACGGAATGCCCGTGCTGTTCGGTGCAACGGGTGGCTCATCGCGCCACTCCCTGGTGCTGGATATGGCTATCCGCCCGCTCTTTAGCTACCTACGTGCTAATACGATGCCCACCGCTATTTATGCTTCCCCTGAGGATTGGGGTGGCTCCGGCAGTAACACCCTTGAGCGCCGGATTGGGCAGGCCGCGCAGGAATTGGTGACCGTCCTGACAGGCCAGCGCGGATCCACCACAGGGACTTCGGGAGCGATCCTGATCGATCACAAAGCCAAGCGCGCCGAACGTGAGGTTTCGGATATGACGTCGCTTCCCTTTGAGGAACTGCTCGCCCAGACGCAGCGGCGCTAACGCGCATCCGTTAGAAGATGGGCTGCTCCGGTTTCACCGTGAGTGGCCGCGGATCTAGCTCGTCGAGAACCACAGAGAGCGCCGTGCGGTAAACATCAGGATGAATCTCGGGACTGGCATGTCCAGTGTGCGGGACATCGTAGATGAACCGTGGATTGTTCGGCAGCAGCGCCTCCCACCCCCGTTTGGCCATGGGCGCGTTGACGATGAAATCTTCAGGGTCATAAATGAGACCCAGCCCGGTACTTGCGGGAACGCCTCCGTCGAACTGTTGGGGAAACGACTGCAAGAAGGTGGCCTGGGTGGTGCTCAGGATCAGCGAATTGTTGTTCTGATCCAGAGATCGTGCCACCCCGCCGCGGACCGCATCGTACATTCCTTGACCGTTGGGGTTGCTCAACCCGCCCCAAAGCCCCGCGCCCAGACGTCCCAGCAGTCCGAGATACGGCACTACCTGGCCCGCAATCGAGATATATTCCTTACCCGGATCCAAGGTGTCGTCCACATTTGACGGGCTTGAACCCATCACGATGAGGCGTACCTTCACTCCAATGTCCGTCAGTAAAGAGGCAAGCACGGCGGCGGCCATCCCACCAAAACTGTCGCCGTAGAAATACACCGTATCGATCTTGCGAGCGTGGATGTCACGTTGGATAGCAATGAAGAGTTGGGCAATATCGATGCCCTCGTTGGAATAGCCAATGTAGGAGGCTGGGGCGCGCTGGTTCATGGCCGACTGCAGCGCCTCGAGTTTGCGTCCGGCGTCGCGATAGCTGACGCGGAAACCACCCAGCAAATACCATGTCCGGCCCGGAAAACGTGACGCTGCAATCTGGTTGGCTTCGTTATCCGGAGTCGAGATCCGGTACTGGCTTCGCTCAGTGAGCCGGGCGTCAAGAGCAATGTTGGCCTGGAACCCCGTAGCCAGTGCAGCTGCGCCCATGGTGAGGAAAAACTTCCGGCGTGGCATATCAGCGATCTGGCGAGCGCGCTTCTTGGCAGGGGCGGGCTGCTCGGGGGCCTCGTCGGGCCGCTTGCTGGTGTCGACTACTGTGCTTACTGTCATGGCGAATCACTATGATTCTGTCACGCTTCGAGTCACGCTTCGAGCCAACCCTAAACCCGCAAAGTTCCTAGCAAGAGAGCTGAGGTACGCGCTCTCCATGAACGTTGACTGCTGTAATAACTGATATATTTCGCGTCCTGCAGCGCTCCCGCTAGGTGAATCCTATAGGATTCAATCTATGAAGCCAAGATCAAGTCCTCACGCCGTTAGTCGCCAAGTTTTGGCTGACCACGTCTACGACGATATTTTGGAATCGCTAATGGATGGCCGGCTCATGCCCGGCGATTCGGTGAGTATTGATGGCACAGCCCGCGATCTAGAAGTTTCGCCTACGCCGGTGCGTGAAGCGTTGGCTCGCTTGGAACACACAGGGCTCGTTCAGCGAGTTGCGCTCAAGGGCTACCGAGTTGCACCCCTGTCCTCCTCCGCTGAGATGGCCCAGCTCATGGAAGCCAGGCTGGTGATTGAGCCAGTTAACACGCGGCTGGCGGGCGAGACCATGACGGAGCAGACGCTATCTGCTTTGGCACAATCCATTCATGACCTAGAAACCGCACCACGAGGTCCTTCCTTTGCGGAATTTCGGGACTATTTTGACGCAGACGAGCGCTTTCATCGGCTGATCGCGGAAAATGCGGGCAACCCATTTTTGCTCGCCGCGTACAACGCCCTCGGGGGCCAAGTGCAACGCTTCCGCCTCTTCAGTGGAGTGGGTATCACTGATGCCTCCCACGCCATCGCAGAGCATCGCGCCGTCTTCGAGGCGCTCCAGGCAGGCGACCCCGTGCGTGCGGCGGAAAAGATGACCGAGCATGTCTCCAATGTTCGTGCCCGAGCCATGGCTGACGCGCCCGAAGCGTAAGTCGCGCGGCTCCGGCGTCGCACCGCTTCGCCACTGAGAATTAGCTGGCACGCAGATCGACATTTAGTCTCATCCGCTGCAAGCGCAGCTAGGGCCACTTTGCTGCGCCCAGACGCACCCTAATTGCGTTGGAATGAGTTTTGTTGTGCCCTAAATACTCTTCATGACTGTGACGCTTGACATATCCACTTTCTTTCATAATAGTAGATCCTATAGGAAACAGGATCTATCACGAGGGAGTAAACTATGGCTTACACAGCCGAAAATTGGCCCATCACCGCGGCTCTGCTGCAGTTCTCAAACACCAACACTGCTGGCGTACACATCAATGACGCCGAGCCGAGCGCCTGGGTCGATGTATTTGCCGAAGTCAAAGATGCGGGCTTCAGCAACGCAGATTTGACGGACAGTTGGGTTCGCCCGGGGGATCTCAGCGCCTCCCGCCTGAAGGAATTCAAGGCCGCCGCAGACCACGTGGGAATCGGCGTCCCGGTCATCTCCGCTATCCGCAGCAGCGTCGTCGAAGAGGCTAACTGGGAAGCGAACCTGGCCTATAGCCACCGCACCATTGACGCCGCCGCCGCCCTCGGTTGTGAAGTTGTCTCCGTAGGACTTCACCAAGCACTCACGGCAGAGCAGCAGAAGCAGTTGTGGTTCTGGACCGTTCAGGGTCACGTGGATCCGGTGGGGGACACCGAAACCTGGAACAAGGCAGTCACTCGTCTGCGCGAACTTGGCCGGCACGCCGCTGAGCTTGGCATTCTGCTCTCCTTGGAAATGTATGAAGACACCTACTTGGGCACCGCGGATTCTTCGGTCCAGCTGGTTCAGGACATCGATTTGGCCAATGTGGGCCTGAACCCGGACATTGGCAACTTGATCCGTTTGCACCGTCCCATTGAGGACTGGCGCGAAGTGGTTGCCAAGACCCTGCCGTACTCCAACTACTGGCACGTGAAGAACTACATCCGTGATGAGAATGTGGCACGCGGGCAGTACGTGGCCATGCCGGCTCCCATGGAAAGCGGCCTGATCAGCTACCGCGAAGCGTTCAAGGTTGCCATCTCCGTTGGTTACCAGGGCATTATCTGCACCGAGCACTACGGCGGAGACGGCCTGAGCGTCACGGCTAAGAACCAGGACTACCTGCGTTCACAGATTCTGCCCAAGACCGATGGCTACGCGCTGGGCACCAGCTTGGTGGCGCAGGGACGTCAGCTTCCTGCAGCAGCAGCTTCGCTGCTCACCGTCTAAAGCATTCGTTAGGCAGCTGGTAGGAGCTGCACAAAAGATCACTAGTCCTGCCAGCTCCAACGCATCAGACTGAAGAAGGAATCATGACTCAGATATTCGACAATCCCGCTGAATTTGCTGACGACGCCCTAGACGGGTTCGTGGCCGCGAACCGGCAGTACGTTGCCAGGGTCGATGGCGGCGTGGTCCGCTCTACCGAAATGAACCAAGGGCAAGTTGCCTTGGTTGTTGGTGGCGGCTCGGGGCACTACCCAGCTTTCGCCGGCCTGGTGGGAGCCGGACTCGCAGCCGGATCGGCGTGCGGCAACATGTTCGCATCCCCTGCCGCCGGCCAGATCTACCGCGTAGCCAAGGCCGCCAGCATGAACGGTGGCGTGCTGCTCAGCTACGGCAACTACGCCGGCGATGTGTTGCACTTTGGTCAAGCCCAGGTACGCCTCAACGCCGAAGGCATCGAAACCCGCACCGTTGTGGTCACCGATGACATTGCCAGCGCTCCGCTCAATGAGTGGGAAAAGCGCCGCGGCATTGCTGGTGACCTAACAGTATTCAAGATTGCCGGCGCGGCCGCCGAGGCCGGACTGAACCTGGATGAGGTGGAGCGGCTTGCCATCAAGACCAACTACCGCACCCGCTCACTGGGAGTGGCCTTCGACGGCTGCACCTTACCCGGTGCGGATGAGGCACTGTTCCATGTTCCCGCCGGAAAGATGGCACTTGGCCTTGGCATCCACGGCGAGCCGGGCATCTCCGAACACCCCATGCCGACGGCGTCAGAGTTGGCCGAACTTCTGGTCTCGCGTTTGCTGGCTGACAAGCCGGAGAACGCCGGCACCGAGGTTGTGGCGATCGTCAACGGTCTGGGTACTGTCAAGTACGACGAGCTATTCCTTTTGTTTGGCCGGGTTGAAAAGCTCTTGAGCGATGCAGGGCTGAGCGTCATTGAGCCCGAATGCGGCGAATTGGTGACCAGCCTAGACATGTCTGGGCTGTCCCTGACACTGTTGTGGCTCGACGACGAACTCAAGAAATACTGGGGCGCACCTGCCGACACCCCCGCCTTCCGTAAGGGCAACGCAACGCCGCGCGCACAGCGCAGCGTTGCCGCCGTAGAAGCAGCGGAAGCAACACAGCTTGAAGCTCCCACACCGGCCGCAGCCACCTTGGGCCGGTACGCAGTAGGCGCAGTTTCAGCCATCCGCGATGTGGTCATGGAACATGAAGAAGCACTGGGAAACCTTGACGCCATAGCGGGCGACGGCGATCACGGTATTGGTATGCGCCGTGGTGTTGATGCGGCCAGCGTTGCAGCACGGCAGACAGCCGAACTTGCCGGTGGTGCCTCCGTTCTGGCGGTTCTCACAGCGGCTGGCGAAGCCTGGTCCGAGAAGGCCGGAGGTACGTCGGGGGCTTTGTGGGGAACGGCGTTTATTGCCGCCGCTGCGGCCTTGGGCAATAAGGAGTCTTACACCGATCAGGATGCAGGCTTGGCCGTTACAGCGTTCAGCGACGCCATCACCACCTTGGGTAAAGCTGAGCCGGGGGACAAGACCATGGTCGATGCCATCCTGCCGTTCCGGGACGTGTTCCTTGCTTCCCTGACCGCTGGGACATCAGTGCTCGATTCACTCAAAGAAGCTGCCGTAGTCGCCAAGGATGCAGCAACAGCTACGGCCAGCTTGCGCCCCCTGAAGGGCCGAGCCCGCCCCTTGGCGGAAAAGAGTGTGGGGCATCCGGACCCCGGCGCTGTTTCCTTCGGCCTGATCGTGGAGCGATTGGGTCAACACCTTGAGAACGAACTAATGGAAAGTGGGACCCGAGCATGAGCACTACCAAATCAACTGGCTTCCGGATCGTCGTTGGAAACGATGAGGCCGGGGTCGAGTACAAGAACGCCTTCCTCGCTTTACTTCAGGCAGACCCGCGCGTTGAATCCGTGCTGGACATCGGCGTCGGAGATAACGACAACCGTGCCTACCCGCATGTTGCCGTGGATGCAGCACGTAAAGTTGCTGACGGAGAAGCGGACCGGGCGCTGCTGGTGTGCGGCACCGGTCTGGGCGTCGCTATTGCAGCCAACAAGGTCCCCGGGATCCGTGCCGTCACCGCACACGACAGCTACTCAGTGGAACGCTCCGTACTGAGCAACAACGCACAGGTGCTCACCATGGGACAGCGCGTCATTGGCTTGGAATTGGCCAAGAAGCTGGTCACTGAATGGCTTTCTTACACTTTCGATGAATCCAGCGCCTCTGCTGAAAAAGTCGACGCAATTTGCTCCTACGAACCGAACTACACGAAGGCAGTCTGATCATGAGCACTACAGACAACAAAGAAAACAAAGAAAACACAGAAACAACCCCAAAGCAGCTGCAGTTCGCCGTCGTAGGCTCTGGTTACATGGGCGGCGGCATCGCCCAGGTGCTGGCCTTGGGTGGAGCTCGTGTAGCACTGGCTGATGTTTCGGCAGAGATTGCCGCAGCAAACTATGAGCGTCTGCTGGTGGAATCTGATCAGTTTGTCGCTGACGGTTTGTTCCCTGCTGGCGCCACCGAGACGCTGCGCAAGAACATGTGGGCCGCCAAGGACATTGAGGAAGCAGTCGCCAACGCGGACTTCATCGAAGAAGCCGTCCCGGAAGTCATTGCCATCAAGCATGCAACTCTGGCTCGCATCAGCGCCGCCGCCCGCCCGGACGCCATCATTGGCTCCAACACCTCCACCATCTCCATCGCCGATCTGGCCGAGCCTGTGGTCAACCCGGAGCGTTTCTTGGGTGTTCACTTCTCCAACCCGTCCCCATTCATCCCGGGCGTGGAGATCATCCCTCACGCTGAAACCTCGGCAGCCACGGTGGGCGCAGCCCGCGACATGGTCCACTCCACGGGCAAGCAGACCGCTGTCGTCAAGGATGTCACCGGTTTCGTTTTGAATCGTCTCCAGTACGCGCTGTTCCACGAAGCTGCCACCTTGGTGGAGCAGGGTATTGCCACCGCGGACGACGTCGATACTCTAGTCCGCACGACCTTCGGCTTCCGCTTGCCTTTCTTTGGGCCCTTTGCGATTGCGGACATGGCCGGCCTGGATGTTTACGACTTCTGCTACAAGTCCTTGCAGACCGGATTCCCTGAGCGTTTTGCCACCCCAAAGATCCTTAGCGACCTGGTTGCAGCTGGCAAATTGGGTACCAAGACCGGCTCCGGATTCCTGGATGTCCCCTCCGAAAAGACAGCAGAGCTCATCGCATACCGCAACAAGGCTTATGTGGCCATGTCAGCGTTGCTCGAAGATCTCGGCCCGGCTCCCATCCACTAAAACTGCTGAGCCAACCCACATTCTTAGGAGAAACTATGCCCAAAATCGCTGGAGCATTCCCCACTGAACGCACCGTCATTATCACCGGAGCCGTCTCTGAGCGCGGCATTGGCAGGGCAACTGCCAACTACCTGGCCGAGCGTGGCTGGAACATTGGCATCATCGATCTAGACGATGCCGCCTGCAAGTCAGTAGCTGCAACAGTGGCCGCTGAATTCGGTGTCAAGGCCCACGGCGTCGGCGCCAATATTGGCGACGAGGCTTCTGTTCGCCAGGCCATTGACAAGCTGGAAACGGAACTGCCGCAGATCGTGGCCCTGGCCAACGTTGCAGGCGTCAGCTCGCCCGTCGGGTACTTGGAAGTCACCCCCGAAGAGTGGAATCGCGTGCTGAACATCAATCTCAACGGTGTTCACTATGCAACCCGCCGCGTGGCTGAGTCCATGGTGAAGAACCGCATGGGCCGGATTGTGAACATCTCTTCCATCTCGGCACAGCGCGGCGGCGGTACCTTCTCCAAGACTGCCTACTCTGTAGCCAAAGCCGGCGTCATTGGTTTGACCCGGTCCACAGCACGCGAGCTGGGCCCCTTCGATATCACGGTCAACGCCATCTCTCCTGGCCCCATTGACACCGACATCATGGGCGGCAAGCTCTCAGAAGATCGTAAGGACGAACTGGTCAAAGATCTGGTTGTCAACCGTGTGGGAACCACCCGGGACGTCGCAGCAGCTATCCACTTTTTGATCAGCGAGGACACCGGATACATCTCCGGCCAAACGCTGAATGTGGATGGCGGACTGTACATGCACTAGGAGCTGTGATGAACCACCAGAATTCCGTCAAGTGGACCTTGGCACGCAAGTTGTACCTAGTAGTGGGGATCGTCATCTGCGGCGTTGCCATCGTCTTGATGACCTACCCGCGCTGACCCAGCCCATCAGCAATCATTCTTGAAAATTTTGACTCGACGAGGAGTTCCTATGGCAGTTTCACCCACGCAGGAAAAGAAGGCACTGGAGTCTCCAGCGCTGAAGTCTGCAATAAAAAAGGCCACCTACCGGCTGATGCCGATGCTGGTCATCCTCTACATTGTGGCCTTCTTGGACCGCACCAACGTTGGCTTCGCAGAAGCCGCGCTAGAAATGGACCGCGGCATCACTGCCGGAGCGTACGCTCTCGGTGCCGGTATTTTCTTTATCGGTTACGCAATCTTTGAAATTCCCAGCAACTTGATGATGAAGAAAGTGGGAGCCAAATTCTGGCTGGCACGTATCGCCATTACTTGGGGTATTGTCTCGGCCTGCTTTGCCTTTGTTCAGGGCGATACCTCCTTCATCATCTTGCGCTTCTTGCTCGGTGTGACAGAAGCCGGTCTGTTCCCCGGTGTCATCATGTACTTGGCAGAATGGTTCCCCAACAAGCACCGCGTGAAGATGTTCGCCATCTTCTACCTGGCACAGCCCTTCTCTCAGGTCATTGGTTCCCCGCTCTCCGGCTGGCTCATCAACATTGGTGACCAGGTCCCTGGCGTGCACGGCTGGCAGGTCATGTTCTTCGTTGAAGGTTCCATGGCCGTAGTTGCCGGTATCTTCGCCTTCTTCCTCCTCATTGACAACCCCCAAAAGGCCAAATGGCTCAGTCAAGAGGAGAAGAACGCGCTCACCTCAGCAATGGAGCAAGAAGACGGCATCAAGAAAGAAAGTGGTCCCTCTGGTGTCAGGGCTGCGCTCACTAACGGCCGCGTCTGGTACTTCACCATCATTTACTTCTGCCTGCAGATCGCTGTTTATGGTGTGACTTTCTACCTGCCTCAGCAAGTGGCACAGCTGACCGGCCAAAAGGTTGGCCTGACCGTTGGCCTCCTGGCAGCCGTGCCGTGGTTCTTCGGCATGTTCGCCTGCATCATTGTGGGCCGCTACGCCACCACGGTGATCCGACGCCGGGTACTGGCTACATGGCTGTTTGTCTCCACCGGCCTGTGCATCATTGGTTCGGCCTGGGCCGGCGCCAACAGCCTCCCGGCATTGGGCATCATCTTTATCACGCTGGCTGTGTGCAGCTTCTTGGCTATTGGTCCTATCCTGTGGTCTTACCCCACGGCGTTCCTCACCGGAACAGCAGCCGCCGCAGGAATTGGGCTGATCAACTCCCTCGGTAACTTGGGTGGCTTTGTGGCACCGATCATGCGCACCAACATCAATGAAACCTTCGCCTCCGAATCCGGTGCCATGGGCATTGTGGCGCTAGGCATTCTGCCCTTCGTGGCTGCGGTCATGATGTGGGGCAGCCGCCGTTTCAAGGCCAAGGCTGATGATCTGCTCGAGAAGTAAAACGCACCACCACGCAGCAATTGGTTAGTGAAAGTAGAAATATCGTGACACAGCACAGCGCAGCAGACACCTTCCCCGCAGCAATAGCGGCACCCCTCTATATAGGTGTCAGTACAAAAATGTATATGGGGTACGCAGACAGCTTGCGCTGGTTGCAGCAATTGCGTCATGAAGTGGACACCCGCCCGGCTCTGGCAGCTGGGCGGGTGGTCCCGTTTGTGATCCCATCCTTTCCCGTACTGCCGGCAGCAGCGCAGATCATTGCGGGCTCGCCGTTGGTTTTGGGTGCGCAGAACTCCGGCTGGGCTGATGGCCCGTGGACAGGTGAAGTGGCGCCGTCAATGCTCGCCGAGCTGGGCGTTACCTTGGTCGAGCTGGGGCATGCCGAGCGGCGTAAGTACTTTCATGAAGACAACGCCATGGTGGCTCAAAAAACAGCAGCAGCGTGGGCTGCGGGCATGACACCGTTGCTGTGCGTGGGCGAGCTGGAGCAGGCGCAGGCGGCTGATGCTGCCCAGGTTGTCTACGAGCAGATCGGCGCGGCGATAGGGGAGTGGCACAGTGCCGGGCCCTTGGTCATTGCCTACGAGCCAGTATGGGCCATTGGTGCGCCGGAACCGGCTAACCCGGTGTACATTTCCGCGGTGGTTCAGGCCCTGCGAGACCTCCTGTGTGAGCATCAGCTACATGAGTTGCCCATCATTTATGGTGGCTCGGCCAAACCCGGTCTCTTGCCTGAGCTCATCGGTGTCTCCGGACTCTTCCTAGGGCGGTTTGCCCACGATGCCCGCAACTTTGGAGCGGTGCTTGATGAGGCTTTGGCAGCCCAACACAGGGCCGTTGAGGTCCACTAGACTGTGGGTGTGAATACCAAGCCGCACAACCCGCACAGTGACGATCCGGTTTCGCTCACGTCTGGGACTACATCCGGGCGTCTGTACTCCGGGTTGCTGTCATCTGAGCGGGCCCAGGAACGGTATGTAAAGTTCATTGACGCCGGGATCGAAGTATTCGGCACCATGGGCTATTCCGGGGCAAAAATCAAGACCTTGTGCCAAAGGGCAGGTCTGAGTGAGCGCTACTTTTATGAGTCCTTTGATTCCCGCGAACACTTGCTCACCTGCGTTTATGAGACGGTGTCCGCTAACTTGATGCAACAGGTGACGGCAGCCTTGTCGGACACTTCGGTGAAAGCTGAAGATGCCATCCGGGCCGCCTTGGCCACAGTGGTCAATTTTATGCTGAGCGATCCCCGCCACGCGCAAGTGATTCTCGTGGAAATCGTGGGGATTTCTGATGAGCTGGAAGCAAAACGACATCAGGCGATGACTAATTTTGCCGGCCAATCCATGGGTGCTCTGCTGATCCTGGGTGGAGTCAAAGCGTCCGTGGTCAAAGAGGTACTCGGTGGTGGGCTGGGCGGTCTCGGCGGCGGTCCCACTACCCCGGGCGGCAATGCTGGAGCGCGCTCGCAGGCTGTTGACCCGAGCCATCCGCTCGCCGAGGCCTTGGAATTTGCGCGGTTGACGTCCATCTCCATGGTCGGTGGGGTCAACAATATGCTTCTGGATGCCGTCATTGGCGGAACCACTTGGAATTCAGAGCGCATCATCGAGGTCTCCTACCAGTTGATATATAACGCTTCATCTGGGATCAGGGCACTAGCCGGCGCTGATCTGGCAGCTGCTGCTCCGAAAGCACCCCCCTCCTCGTAACTCTTGGTTGCTTCGAGGCGAAGTGACACGATGGGGTCATGTCATTTCCTGAACTCTTTGCCGGTTATTGGTGGCTACTCTTCCCTTTGGGAGGCATGGCGGCCGGTGGTTTCAAAGCCCTATTCGCATCCCGCGAACGTGCCCAGGACCGCGCCCACCAACGCGAGATTGAGATGTACAAACTCCAGCACCCGGAAGCGGCGGCACTGGATGATTCTTCCCGGCCGCAACCGTTAGTCGATGCCCTCAGCCTGGCCAAAGACGGCTATTCGGACGCTGACGTTGCTAAGGTCAAGGCCGAACATGACTCCGTTAACAAACGGTGGCTCAGCTATGAGCTCGATGTCGGTAAGCTGATCGATTTCCCCATGATGAGCGATGTTCGTGAGCCGCTGACCGTTGCGTTCTTACGTGCCAAGCGCGACGCCGATGCCCTCCGCCCGCTCGAAGGCGAGGACGTCACTGCCAAGAGCCGTTGGGACGATTACCGAAACGCCGTCAACGCTTTCGCTGTGGCCTTTGATATTGCGGAAAAAGAAGCACACCGGATCAAGGACACCGCTTTCAGTGATGGGGAACGGGCACGCCTGAACACCGCGCGCAAACTGGTCAACATTGCCGAGGACAACGCCGCCAGCCCCGCCGAGCGCCAGACCGCCTACAAGCGGGCCCGCAAGGAACTCGACGGCCTGATTGTTTTGCCCTCCGTCACCATCGCCTCGCTAGAGCAAAAAGTGGCGCGCATGCTGGACGGCACAGCAGGCTAATCGAGGCCGCACACGTATCTCCGCAGTTACCCACGCTGCCGCTGCACCTGCCACCTGCCCAAAGTCACTAAGGATCCTAAACTGTGAATGCCCCGAGCCCCGCCTCCACACTGGCTGCCAAGCAGAGCGCCAACCTAAGCAAGGACCTAGCCGAGAACCCTTACAAAAGTGTCATGGATCTGGAGATTCCAGGTCCTGGCACAGGCGGGATTTCTCCGCGTGCCCACGTGGACAGCGGCCTGCCCACCCTTTCGCTCAATGGCGATTGGCGTTTCCACTTTGCTCCAACGCTGGCTGTGGCCCCTCTAGGGATTGAGCTGGAGACGTTCGACGACGGAGCCTGGGATACGCTGCCCGTTCCGTCGTCCTGGAATTTCCATGGCTACGGTGCCCCGGCCTATACCAATGTCCAGTTCCCCTTTCCTCTGGATCCTCCGTTTATGCCCGATGCGAATCCGGTGGGGGATCACCGGCGGACCTTCCATGCCGCGCCTGAATTCATGGACGGCGCCATTTTGCGTTTTGATGGGATCGATAACGCTGGAACTGTCTGGCTCAATGGCGAGCTGCTGGGCACCACCCGCGGGTCCAAGCTGGTGCAAGAGTTTGACGTCAGCGAAGCTTTACGGGCCGGGGAGAACTTGCTGGTGGTGAGGGTTTCACAATTCAGTGCATCCAGTTACCTCGAGGATCAAGACGCTTGGTGGTTACCGGGCATCTTCCGCGATGTGACCTTGTTGGCCCAGCCCTCCGGAGCCATTCGGGATGTGTTCGTACATGCAGGATTCACCCCGGATGAATCGGGCGCAGGAACGGGCGTGGGAATTGGAATGGGAACTGGTACCGGCACCTTGCGCGTGGAATTGGACCCACCGCTGCCGGGAACTGTGGTGGAGATTGCCCAACTGGGCGTCTCTGAAATCCTGGACTTCGGCACGGCAGAAAAGACCGAAACCAGCGGCTGCACTGCCAGCACCACAGCTGACAGCTCCACAGCTGCCGGTGCCGCCGGGACGTCGCAGATTCTTCGCGTAGGCGCTGTGGAACCGTGGAGCGCTGAATCGCCTACCCTGTACCAAGTCCGGATCACCACACCAGTGCAAATCCTCCACCTGAAGGTGGGTTTCCGGAGCATCACGGTTGAGGATGCGCAGATAAAGCTCAACGGCAAGCCACTGCTCTTTAGGGGTGTCAACCGTCACGAACACAACCCGGATTTGGGCCGCGCTGTCCCGCAGGAGCAGGTGCTGCGTGAACTGCGGCTGATGAAGCAGCACAATATCAACGCCATCCGCACCGCCCACTACGCCCCTCATCCGTTCTTGCTGCACGCCGCCGATCAGCTGGGTTTCTACATCATCGATGAGTGCGACTACGAAACCCACGGTTTTGAGGACGGCGATTGGGTTGGGAATCCCAGCGCCGAACCCCAGTACCGGGACGCGCTGCTGGATCGGATGGCGCGCTTGGTGGAGCGGGACAAGAACCACCCTTCGGTCATCATGTGGTCGCTGGGTAATGAAGCTGGCAAGGGAGCCAACCTCGAGGCCATGGCGGCGTGGACCAAACAACGCGATCCCGAACGGTTGGTCCACTACGAGGGCGATTGGGCCAGCCCCTACGTGGATGTCTATTCGCGCATGTGCGCCTCACCGGAAGAAGTGGAGTTGATCGGCCGCCAGCAGGAGGAACCTCTGGCGGACGCGCAGCAAGATCGTCACCGGCGGAACTTGCCGTTCATCCTGTGCGAATATGTCCATGCCATGGGCAACGGGCCCGGCGGGCTGGCGGAATACCAAGACCTCTTCGATCAGTACCCGCGCCTGCAGGGCGGATTCGTGTGGGAATGGATGGAACACGGCATCCGCCAGCACACCTTGGATGGCGAAGCCTACTTTGGCTACGGCGGCGACTTTGGTGAAAAAGTCCACGACGGTAACTTCGTCATTGACGGGCTGGTCTCGGCAGATCTGGAGCCTCGTCCGGGACTACTGGACTTCAAAAAAGTGGTGGAACCTCTGGCGCTGACCATCGATCAGCAGTGGCAGTCGCTGAGCGTACGCAACAAGTACGACTTCCTTGACACCGCGCACCTGGCCTTCACATGGAGCGTCGAGGGGCCTGCTGGTCGAGAGGCGCAGGGCACGCTGGAGGTGCCGGTGACAGCGGCAGGTGCGCAGTCCGACGTCGTACTTCCTGCGGAATTGAGCGCACAGTGTGGGGAACAACGGGTGCTTTTGATCAGTGCCGTGCTCGCCGCCGATGAGCCGTGGGCGCCGGCCGGGCACCAGATCGCGTGGGCGCAACAAGGGCAGGCGGCCGCGCCTATTCCGGAGGTAATCGGCGCTGCTGAGGCCGTGGTGGAGGGCCGGAATGTGCATTTTGGCCCAGCCATTTTTAGCCTCGACACGGGGGAGCTGAGCGCGTTCAAGGGCGTGCCGATCAATGGCCCGCGGCTGAACCTGTGGCGCGCGCCGACCGACAACGACCACGGGAAAAATTGGGATCTGCCGGGCAATCCGCGCGATGCCGACACGTGGGTTGCTGCCGGGCTGCCGCTGCTGGAGGGGCGTCTGCAATCGATGACGCACGACGCCGGGAGGCTGGCTGTGCAGGTGCGCTACGGTGTTCCGGTGCTCCGGCAGCACGTGGATGTTGAGTATGTGTGGCGCACCGACGGGGCCCGTTTGGAACTGGCTGCGAGCGTGGAGCCGGGGCCCGGATGGGGAACAAATTGGCCGCGCGTGGGCTTTGACTTTGAGTTGCCCGGCGAATTCTCGCAGGCCTCCTGGACGGGGTTCGGACCGGGGCAAAAGTACCCCGATACGGGGATGGCCGCGCAGCTGGGTTGGTTCAGTGCCTCCATGGAGGAACTTCAGGTGCCGTATGTGCGCCCTCAGGAGAATGGTGCGCGGGCGGGAGTTTCCTGCGTGGCGTTGGAGGCGCCCCTTGATGGGAAGAAGATCATCTTCCAGAGTGATTCGATGTGGTTTACGCTGCGCCCGTGGTCCCAAGAAGTGCTCACAGCGGCCAAGCACACCCCGGATCTGGTGGCCGATGGCATCGGCTATTTGACGCTGGATGCTGCGGTGCAGGGGATAGGTACGGCGTCGTGCGGGCCCGGGGTGCTGCCGGCGTACCAGTTGGCACCGGCTCCCCTGACTTTCCGAACAGTGCTGTCCTAAAAGTAGTCGGGTGGCCGTGCAGGTAAGCTGAAAATCGACCTAAGGATGCACCATGACACGAACAATAATTATCACAGGCGCCAGCGACGGGATCGGGGCGGCCGCAGCAAGAATGCTGGCCTATCCCGGCGACACCTTGGTATTGGTAGGGCGCTCGCAGGTGAAAACACGAGCCATCGCACAGGAACTCGACGCAGATTATTTTCTGTGTGACTTCACTGAGTTGGCCCAAGTGCGTGCGTTGGCGGCCACCCTGGCGCAGAAGTATCCCCAGATTGACGTCTTGGCCAACAATGCCGGTGGCGTCATGGCGGCGCGGGAAGAAACCGTGGACGGGCACGAAAAGACGTTCCAGGTGAACCATCTTGCACCCTTCCTGCTCACCACGTTGCTGATGGATAATTTAGTGGCCAGCCGGGCAACAATCATCAATACCTCAAGTGCCGCCCACAAAATCATGGCCAAATTCGACATTGACGATCTGGACGCGCGCAAACGCTACAGCTCCACCAAGGCCTATGGGAACGCCAAACTCGCGAACATCCTGTTCACTAAGGAACTGCAGCGGCGTTACGGGGATCAGGGCATTAACGCGGCGGCCTTCCATCCGGGGGTGGTGGGTACCAATTTTGCTGCCGAATCAACACCCTTGATGAAGTTTGGCTATGGGCCCCTGACCAACCGCCTGCTGCTCTCCCCGGCACAAGGCGCGGACACGTTGCTGTGGCTGGCCACCACGGTTCCCGGCGTTGTGTGGATGCCGGGGGAGTACTACGTCAAACGCAAACCAGCAAGGACGAGCCGCCAAGCGCAGGATCCGGCGTTGGCTGTGCAATTGTGGGAGGACAGTGCTGCCATGGTGGCGGCAGGCTAGGTCCTGCTTAGTGCTGGAGGCTAACGCTCACTTAGTGCTGCAGATGCCCGCCGGTGTATACGCCTTCGGCTAGTTGCTGGGCAAGCCAGGGGCTGAAGGCGAAGGGAGTGGCTGCTACGGCTTCTTCAACGTCCACCACATCGGCCCAAGCCCAGTCGCAGACTTCGGCGGGGTTGGGCGCGATGGTGGCGTCTTCTGCGTCGGCAGCGTCTGCATCAGCGTCGGCGTCTGGGTCGGCGTCAGAAGGGAGCACGCCGTCGAACACGGCGGTGAAGACGGGGCAGATTTCATTTTCCACAATGCCAGAGGCGTCGACGGCGCGGTAGCGGAAATCAGGAAGGGCCGGTTGAATATCGGTGACCCTGATGTTCAGTTCCATGGCAGCGCGGCGGATGATTGCGTCTTGGAAGGATTCCCCGGGCGCTGGGTGGCCGCAGAAGGAATTGGTCCAGACGCCTGGCCACGTCAGTTTTGACAGTGCCCGGCGGGTCAGCAGGGTGCGGCCGGCAGCGTCCATAAGGTGGCAGGAAAACGCCAGATGCAGGGGGGTGTCGGTGGTGTGGACCAGCGCCTTGTTGGCGGTTCCGATCTCATTTCCTTGCTCGTCTAGTAACCTGACCAGCTCAATATTTTGACCCATGATGGGGATCCGCTCCTTCTGCTCGCAGTATTTTTAGCACGGTCGGTACGTTTTTCCACCGGGCGCATAACACCGAGGACCAGTGTATCCGGGGTAGCCGCCACCAGTGTCTTCGAGAGCTGACACGAAGGCCGGTAGCAGGTAGTTTGCTGGTGACGGCTCGGTCAGTAGCAGCCGTTACGGCTTGAGAACGTCATGCGAGACCACAGCATGAAGCTCCACCCCGCCCTTCTGCAGCTTCCAGTAGTGCAGCCGCAGCGCCCCAGCCGTCCCCTGCTCCACATACAAGCGCCAACACACGTCATCACCGCGCATGGTAGGTGGGGCGTGGGCGCCCTCATTGAGCCGGAGCTTGTGCGGTTCGCGTTTACGTAGCGGCCCCTGCCAATCGGACGCCAAATCCACCACAGCCCGCAACGTCTTGCCGCGCTGCTGCTCTGTCAGGGTGGCCCATGAGTCCAAAAATAGTGGACCCACACTGAAATTCCCCAGCGGATATAAGGACTTCTCGGCCGCCGGAACCACCCTCGCCCAGACCTGCTGCAGATCAAAAGTGAATTGCTCAGCGGGATCTAGGAACAGCGCATCCAGCGCATTCTCTGTCCGTGACGCGGCCGATCTGCGCTGTTGGCGCAGCTGCACCAACGCAGCTTTTGCCTTGGCTAGCTCAGCCTTGAGCCCCTCCACCTGATGTGTGGCCGCGTTGTGTTCGCGCGCCAAATCTGCAGCCGCCCGGCGCTCGTTCTCCAATTGATCCTGCAACGCCCGCGCCACCTTGTCCGTGGCACCCTGCCGTTTCGCCGCAGCCATCAACTCCGCAATGGTGTGCCGGGCCGATTCAAGCTGCATTTGCGTGCTTTGCAACGCTGTCCGCCGAGCAGCAGGGGATAGCAAGGCTTCTTGATGTGAAGATTCGACGCCGGATAGTGAGGGTTCCTCGCGGTCGTCAGCGGCCGCGGTGGCTGGGGCGGAGACGGAGGGACGGTTGGTGAAAATGGAGGCATAGGGCCTCTCCAGATCCAGCCAGGGCGGACCGCCGCGAAGGAGCGGCGGCGTCGGGACCGAGGGTTCGTCGTCGTCCACGTCCAGCATGGAGAGCACCACGGCACCGTTGCGGTACAGGACCCGAACCCGGACCACCTCGCCCTCGGTCAAGAGATCCTGGGCGGAGTCGAGTTCATTGGAGGAGATGTGCTCCACGCCGATGGGGAAATCGTTCCCGGGCCACAACTGCACCGAGGCATGGCGGGGGTAGACAGCTTCGACCCGGGCCAAGGCCACATCGCCGTGGCTGTAGACAGTGACCGGGGAGGGTCGGGGGAGCAGCAGCGCCCGAATATCCAGAACATGGGTGGCCGGATTCAGTGTGCCGGAGAGCTTCTGCCCCTTGGCCACCAGCCAGTCCAGCGGGATCCCCGGCAGCAGGTCTTCGCTGCGAATCACTGCCCGCTCACCGCTGGGAAGCAGTTCAACCATGGCCCTGTCCTCGGCCGGGAACCCCTTGACAACTGCTTCAGATATCACGTTGATGGGGGCGGTAGCGGGCCGGGGCGGCTCAAAGTGTTCGGCAGCTAAGACCTCATGCTCCAGTGTTTGGTAGAGGTGGGGCAATTGCGAGGGATGGTGCGGCAGGTGCGGCCGCGGTACCCGTTCCTGCCAGCGGTCGCCATGCGGATAGATCCGCGCGCCCGTTCCAAAAATGTGAAGCTGCTCTGGCAAACCCGCTTGCAGATTGCGGGTTTCGGGCCCATTGAGAATCTGGATGATCCGTACTTGATCACCCAGCCGGGCAGCCAACTCCTCCGGGTCAATATGAAAGTCCGTTTCTGGCATGCGGGAGATGACGAGCACCGTGAGATCACGCAGCGGATTCATCAGCTCATGGGCCAGTTGGGTTCCTGCCATATAAGCTACGGAAACTGCGGCGGTGCGTGGCTCTCGCTCAACGGCGGGCGCTACCTGTGAGAGTCGATTCCTGTTCTTCTGTGCAGGCATCACGGCTCCTTCGGCATCGGTTTAACCAGATCATGTTAGTGACCCACCTTACATCCAGGCGATGAAGGGGACTCCGCATAATCGTTTGGATTACGCGGAGCGCGGTCAATACCGCGGATGGCCCGTTACGGCCGGCTAAATTCTGAGCTGCTGGTTAAAGAAAGAAAGCTGTGGGGTTCCGTAATGTTTACGGAACCCCACAGCTATCTTGAGCTTCGAGAGGCTATTTGGGAGTTGCCTTGGCCCGACGCTTGTTGAAGACATCAAAGGCGACGGCGGCAAGCAGGACAAGTCCCTTGATGAGTTGTTGGAACTCTGTTCCTACGCCCATGATGGACATGCCGTTGTTCAAGATACCGATGATCAGGCCACCGATGATGGCGCCAATCACGGTTCCTATGCCACCGGTGACGGCCGTGCCGCCAATGAAGACGGCGGCGATGGCGTCAAGTTCGAAGCCTTCGCCAGCCTTCGGGTTGGCGAGGTTGAGCTGTGCGGTGAAGACCAGGCCAGCCAACGCTGCCAGCACACCCATATTGATGAACAAGGTGAAGGTGACGCGCTTGGTGTTCACGCCTGAGAGCTCGGCTGCATGGGCGTTTCCACCCACTGCGTAAATGTGCCGACCCCAGATGGAGTTCGCCATGACGGCTGAATAGCCCACCATGAGAACGCCCATGACCAGCAGAACAATCGGTGTTCCTCGGTAGCTGGCCAACAGGTAGGCGATGAGCAAAATCAGGGCCGAGGTGAAGACCAATTTCCCGATGAACCAAGCAGTCGGTTCGTCAGCGAGGTTGTACTTCTTCAGCTTTGAACGCTGCTTGACGCCTGCGATGACAAAAGCTGCTGCTGCAAGTACACCCAGAACCGCTGTTAGAGGTTCAAGGAATGAGGTTCCGCCGCCCAAGTCGGGGAGGAATCCACTGCCCAGGGACCGGAATTCATCAGGGAAGGGGGAAATCTGCTGGTTCTGGAGAGCGATCTGAGCCAGGCCACGGAATGTCAGCATGCCTGCCAGGGTGACAATGAATGATGGAATGCCGAAGTAGGCAATCCAGAATCCTTGCCACGCGCCCACCACGGCGCCTAAGACCAAGCACGCGATGATCGCCAGCCACCATGGCATATTCCATTGGGTGATCATGACACCGGCCATGGCGCCAACAAACGCAACCACGGACCCAACGGACAGATCAATGTGTCCGGCAATGATGACCATCACCATACCCACAGCCAAAATGAGGATGTAGCTATTTTGGACGATCAAGTTGGAGACGTTGATGGGGGCTAGGGTGATGCCGTTGGTGGTGATCTGGAAAAAGATGATGATCACAATCAAGGCGATGAAAAGGCCCACTTGCCGGAGCTGACCGGTCAGGTACTGAAAGGCGGAATTAATGGCAGTCATCAGATGTCCTGCTCCTTTGCTTGGGTCATGAAACGCATGAGATATTCTGCAGTTGCTTGGGCTCTGGGTACATCAGCGGTGATTCGGCCCTCGGCCAGGGTGTAAATCCTGTCGCAGATACCTAGTAGTTCTGGCAGCTCGGATGAGATGACGAGGATGCCTTTACCTTCGTCGGCCAATTGATTGATGATGTTGTAAATCTCGTACTTGGCGCCCACGTCAATGCCGCGGGTGGGCTCGTCCAGAATCAGGACATCAGGGTTGGCGAACATCCACTTGGAAAGGACAACTTTTTGTTGATTTCCGCCGGAGAGCTTGCCGGTGATGGAGCCTACGCCCGGTGCCTTGATGTTCATGCTCTTACGGAAGCCCTCGGCAACCTCATGCTCTTTATGCCGATCTACCCAGCCCCACCGCGATAGCTTGGACAGCGCAGCACCCGAGACGTTCCTGCGGATGTTGTCCAAAAGGTTCAGGCCGTAGTGTTTGCGGTCCTCCGTGGCGTAGGCGAGGCCATGCTTGATGGCTGCCGCGACAGTCTTCGTTTCAATGGCAACGCCTCTTTTGTAGATCGTGCCACTGATATTTGTGCCGTATGTCCGTCCAAAAACGCTCATGGCCAGCTCGGTTCGGCCAGCGCCCATGAGTCCGGCGATGCCAACAATTTCTCCTGCGTGGATCTTGAGATTTGCGGCCTTGACCACTTGCCGGCTTTGATCAACCGGGTGGTGAACGGTCCAGTCTTCGATGCGCAGAAGTTCTTCGCCAATAGTTGGGGTGTGATCCGGGTAGCGACTGTTCAAATCACGGCCCACCATGCCCTTGATGATGCGTTCCTCGGAGATATCGTCGGCATGCATGTCCAAAGTCTCAATGGTCTGCCCATCACGAATGATGGTCACCTTGTCGGCGACAGCCTTGATTTCGTTGAGTTTGTGGCTGATCATGATCGATGTAATGCCCTGGCCTTGCAGGTGTTTGATCAGGTTCAGCAGGTTTTCTGAGTCACTGTCATTCAGGGCAGCCGTGGGCTCGTCAAGAATGAGTAGCTTTACTTTTTTGGAAAGTGCCTTGGCGATTTCCACGAGTTGCTGCTTGCCAACACCTAGATCCGAGACCTTGGTGGTGGGGTGATCGTTCAGACCTACCCGTGCCAGCAACTTTGAGGCTTCAAGGTTGGTCTTGTTCCAGTCGACAAAGCCCTTTGTGGCGAGCTCATTGCCTAAGAAAATATTTTCGGCGATGGAGAGGAACGGGCTCAGTGCTAGTTCCTGGTGGATGATGACGATGCCGGCAGCCTCAGAGGACTTGATGTCTTTGAACTGGCAAAGGGTGTCTTCAAACCAGATTTCGCCCTCGAAGGTACCAGCGGGGTAGACACCGGAGAGGACCTTCATAAGTGTCGATTTGCCGGCACCGTTTTCGCCACAGATGGCGTGTACTTGTCCGCGTGTGACCTCGAGCGAAACATCTTGGAGGGCCTTGACCCCTGGGAATGTCTTGGTGATGGCACGCATGTCAAGGATCGTTGATGTCACGATGGACCTTCATTTCGCGTTCGGGATGGGAATGTCATTCGTTCCTGTTGCGGCGGCGTGAGCCGCCGCAACAGGAGGTCCGCACTACTTGAGGTCGTCGGCGGTGTAGTAACCGCTTTCAACGAGTTCCTTCTCGTAGTTGTCCTTCGTGACCACAACAGGCTGGAGCAAGAAGGTCGGAACAACCTTGACCTTGTTGTTGTAGCTGGTGGTGTCATTGACCTCGGGGGTCTTGCCCTTGAGGAGGTCATCGGCCATGGCCACAGCTTGGTCGCCCAGCTTGCGGGTGTCCTTGTAGATCGTGGAGTACTGCTGGCCGGCAATGATGGACTTCACTGATGCTGCCTCTGCGTCCTGACCGGTGATGACCGGGAGGGCAGTGGTGGCGTAGCCAGAGGATTCGAGGGCGGAGATGATGCCGATGGAAATCCCATCGTAGGGGGACAGGATTCCGTCAACCTTGGCGCCACCGGAGGAGTAGCTGCTGGCGATCAGGTTCTGCATACGCTTCTGAGCGGTTGCCGGGTCCCAACGCAGTGTAGCGATCTGGGTGAAGCCGGTCTGGCCACTCTTGACGACCAGTGTGCCGTTGTCGATGTACTTCTTCAGCGTCTTCATGGCGCCGTCGTAGAAGAAGGTTGCGTTGTTGTCATCCGGGCTTCCGGCGAACAGCTCCACGTTGAACGGACCGGTCTCACCGGTTTCCTTGCCTGCTTCGTCCACGATGCCCAAACCGGTCAACAATGACGTTGCCTGGTCAACTCCAACCTTTTCATTGTCAAAGGTGGTGTAGTAGTCAACGTTGGCGTTGCCGTTGATGAGGCGGTCATAGGCAATGACTTTGATGCCAGCCTTGGCGGCGTCATCGAGCTGGTCACTCAACGCGGTTCCATCGATGGAAGCGATGATCAGGACCTTGGCGCCCTTGGTGATCATGTTGCTGACCTGCTGGACCTGCTGCGGGATCTTGTCATCGGCGTACTCAAGTGTGGTCTTGTACCCCAGCTTTTCCAGCGACTGCTGGATGGCCGTGCCATCCTTGATCCAGCGCTCGGAGGTTTTGGTCGGCATCGCAATGCCAATCAATGCCCCGCTATTGTCGCCTGATCCGGCGGCATCGGTTGATTCGCCGCCGCGCGTACCGCAACCGGCGGTGCCCAAAGCGAGGCTGAGCGCCAAGGCGCCTACGAGTATTCTCTTAAATTTCATGGTGAGTTCCTTTTGAGTCCAGTGAGCGTCGTTGCCACGAGATGGTAGGTACTGCGAGTTGTTGGCGACTAGCTACAAAACGAAATTCGCGCCGCCAATATTTGTTAGCGCTAACATTCGTAGATAGTGTAACCCGGCACACATCTAGCGTGTCAAGTGCGGCTTTGCTCGAGAGCGCTATGTGCGCTGAGTGGTGTTTCTACTGCGCCCAAAGTGTTAACGCTCACTACTTGCTCAAACGACGAGAACGCTGCCATGAGAAAGCCACGAAAAGGCCTGCAGCACACGGAAGGCCTAGTGAAATAGTGCCATATGCTACAGGCCGGACTTACCGGGTCTGCCGGATTCGGCCTCTCCAGCGGGCGCACATACCGGCCAGCGGTGGTTGCTGCGGCAATTGAGGACACGGTCATTGGTAATCATGGGAGGGCTGAGGCAGACGGCGGGATGCGCCGAAGCTAGGCTGGAACTTTCTTGCCGCGGCTGTTTCTGACTGTGATGACGCCACCAGTAACAGCGAGCAGCGGAACTCCTGCAATCCCAGGCCACACGCTGGCGGGCGTAGGGTTCTGTGTCGCAGCTGAGCCTCCGCTGACAGCTGATGCCAATGGTTCCGGGGGTACCGGAGCGGCCAACGGTGCAACCACTGCGGTGGTGACTGCGGTGGATGCTTCGGGAGTTGTGGGGGTGACGGTGACGGTTCCTTCGCCTTTGGCAAGGAAGGCTTCCGGGCTGACCCAGAGACCGCGGCCCTCGCGGTCATGCCGCAGGCGCCGTGCGGTTTCACGTGTTGTTCCTAAGCTCCGCCGTGGGCGTTGGCCGTGGAAATCTAGGCAAGAAGAAGTAGGGGGACACGGCGGCAACAAAGAATGTGCCAGCCACTGTTCGGGAAAGGCGAAGTTCAGTGGTGAACATGGTGAAGCCCTTTCCCTGGGAGCTTATGTCGCCGCGGCCTGGGCTGTGGCGACACAAACTCCCGGGACAATGGTTAGCACTGCTGAATTACTGCTAGTGCCGCGTAGTTTCACGGGAAGTGCCGACGATACTCGCTGGAATTCAATAACCCACTTAAATACTCTGATATGTCTAAGCTGTTTCTCAATTGTTCTACCATGATGCACTTGAAGGTATTTATGTTTGTGCTTATTAGTTCAGAAACAATCCATATCTAATGTCTAATGGGTCATCTACGCAGGATTTTAGGGACGGGGCTCCGGGCTCAGGGCTCCGGTCATGGTCGGGATGGGCATTTGGAGTTCGTTGATTTTCAGGGGTTTTGAGTGGGTGGAGGGCTGTTAATTTTGTCCGAAGTACGATAAAATAGAGTTAGTATTTTTTCGTCTACCGAGAGGTGAAATGATGGTTTTCATGACTGCTCAACTTCCCCTGCCGGTGACGATGGATCCTGTTGCCATGCCGGTTGGCTTGGCAGTGTCCTTAGTAGAGAACGACCGTGGCGGGGAAGTCTATATTCGCGGGCAACTCTGTGACGTGTGGGATGCAAAAGACGCTGCAGCGCGACGGTGGGCGGCAGTCAAATTGGTGCGTCTGGGCGCGGCCTCTCAGGAACAGATCGCGGCAGCTTTCGGCGTTACCTCGGTGGCGTTGTGGAAATGGGTCCAGCGGGCGGCCGTTGGTGGCATTGCTGCTTTGGTGCCGGAAAAGAAGGGCCCCAAGAAGGCCTCCCGACTCACCAATACTGTCATTACCAGGATCGTGGAACTGCGCAACACCGGCCTGTCCCAGCAGGCCGTCGGCAATATGGTTGGCGTCTCGGAATTTAGTGTCCGTCGCGCCCTGAAAATCGCTGCCGATCAAGCTGCCACCCAAACAACAGCCCCCGAGCCTGAAACCCTAAAATCAGTGTCAGCACCAGCACTGCAGCCTGAGCTGCCGCTCTTGCCAGCCCCGGAATCACGGGCTGCGGAGCGTGCTGCTGCTGGCCTCTTTGAATGCGCATCCCCGGTGTTTGCGCCGGCCGCACATATTCGTCATGCCGGGTTGTTCCTAGCTATCCCGGCGCTTGAAAGCACTGGCCTACTGGGCTGCGCTAGGCAGGTGTACGGGTCGTTGCCGAATGGTTTCTACGGCCTCGACACTGTCCTGATCGATGCAGTGTTGCGGGCACTGGCCGGGGAAGCGCGTGCTGAGGGCGCGACCCGCTTCAACCCTGTAGAGCTCGGGCGGGTGTTGGGTTTGGACCGGGCACCTGAAGTAAAAACCATCCGCCGCCGCATCAGCCAACTCGCCGAGGTCGGCAAAGCCCAAGAACTGATTGCTGCCCTAGCCAAACACCACCTGGCTGGCACCGGTTCTAGTGGCGAGGACCTGGCAGCGATTCTTTATGTTGATGGGCATGTGCGCGCTTATCAGGGCACGAAAAAGATCGGGAAGCTCTACTCCACGAGGTTGAAGTTCCCGGTCCCTGCGACCGAGGAAACCTGGGTCAGTGACGCTCACGGCGCCCCCGTGTTCGTTGTCATGGCCGCTCCGGGGGCTTCCTTGGCCGCGGAACTGCGCGATCTGCTGCCGGAATTGCGCACAGCGGTCGGGGACGACCGGCGCGTGTTGGTCGGCTTCGATAGGGGCGGCTGGTCACCAGCGTTATTCAAACACATGGATGCGGCTGGTTTTGATGTGCTGACGTGGCGCAAAGGCACCACCAAAGACATCGAAGCCAAATTATTCGCTGAGGTCTCCCACACCGATGAACACGGGGAAGAGAAGACCTGGTCGGTCGCTGACACCGTCGTTGACCTGCCCCTGAACACCACGAAGAAGACCGGGGAGGTCTTCAGTATCCGCCAGATCAGCCGGATCGTGGCCACCCCCGGTGGAGGGACCCGGCAAATCCACATCCTCACCACCAAGAAGAACCTGTCCGCCGGCGAAGCCGTGTATCGAATGGGCAATAGGTGGAGGCAGGAAAACCAGTTCCGCTACGCCCGCATGCACTTCGCTCTCGACTCCCATGACTCCTACAGCTCCACCGATGACAATCAGGACCGTTTGGTGCCGGAACCGGCGAAGGCACGCGCTTACCAAAAGGTTGTTGCCGCCCGGAATCATCACGCAGAAGCATCCGCTGTGGCCGATCTAAACCTGCTGGCGCTGAAAACCCCGGCAGAAGGCACCGATGAAGTCACGGTCACCAGTGCCATGCATAACCAGGTCATGGCACCAGTATGGGAAGCAGAAAGTGCGTTGGTTGCTGCGGAAAAGATTCATCAAGGAATCCCAGCGAAGGTCCGCCTCGGTGACCTGAACCCAGGCCAGCAAGTCCTAGATACCGAGGTGAAGCTGATCCATACCGGCATCCGGATGGCCGCCTTCAACACGGCAATGACCATCGCCCGCGAGATCCGCACTAACACCAGCTACAAACGCGCGAACCAGGAAGCCCACACACTCATGCGTCAGATATTCAACCAGTCCGGCGACATCGACATCACCACCCCCGGCTACCTAACCATCAGCTTGGACCCGCTACCGACCAAGGCCAAAACAGTGGCCGTCACCGAACTCTGCGCCCACCTCACCAACACCGAAACCCGCTACCCCGGCACCAACCTCATCCTCAAATACACCATAAAAACCAAGACCCAGGGCTCTTGACATGGTGAGGTAATTCATGTGGGGTCAGTCGCTGTTTTTGATTTTGTAGCGCAGGATCAGGGTGGTGCCGGGGTAACAGGTTTTCGTGGCGGTGAGGTGTTCGCACAGCTTGGCGGCTGCCATCGTTTTGGCTTGGGTGGGTAGCGGCTCGAGAGTGATGGTGAGGTGGCCCTGTTTGGTGGTGTCGATGTCCCCGGGCTGGTTGAGTATCTGGCGCATCAGGGCGTGTGCTTCCTGGTTGGCACGTCGGTAGCCGGTATTGGTGCGGATCTCTCGGGCGAGGGTCATCGCGGTGTTGTAGGCCGCCATGCGGATACCGGTATGGATCATTTTTGTTTCGGTATCCAGGACTTGCTGGCCCGGGTTCAGATCACCGAGGCGGAGCTTCGCGGGGATTTTCTTGTGGGCTTTCTCCGCGGCGATTAACGCGTTTTCGGCTTCCCATAAGGGTGCCATGGCC
>NZ_JBTNDB010000038.1:0-26959 GCF_054511175.1 Arthrobacter sp. Sr24
CCCATGCCGACGGCGGCTCGCTCAACAGCCCGTGGTGCCGGGGCTGACAAGAGCGGCAGCTCAGGCTGCAGTACCGGTGTCGGTGCTGGTTCTAGGGGCTCGGGGTTACCCGCGGCGGCTATGTCCGCAGCGTCAGTAGTGGCTTGTTCGGCAGCGATTTTCAGGGCCCGGCGGACGCTGAACTCCGAGACGCCTACCGCGTTGCCGACGGCCTGCTGGGACAGGCCGGTGCTGCGTAGTTCCACGATCCGGGCAATGACCGTGCTGCTCAATCGGGACGCTTTCTTTGGCCCCTTCTTTTCCGGTACTAACGCGATGATGCCGCCATCAGCCAGCAGTTGCTTCCATAACCACACCGTTGACGGGGTGACATCAAAGACGGTGGCGATCTCACCGACTCCGGCGGCCTTCATCGCCGCTAGTTTCACCGCTGCCCAGCGGCGTCCGGCTTCGTCCCCCGCGTCCCAGGAAAACGAGGCTTGGCCGTGAAGAAAAACGGTGCCCCCGCCATCGGCGTCCCTCACCAGTTCCCCGGCCAGACCCAGCGGCACAGCATCCAGAACCATCGCCACAGGAAGAGGAGGTTGAGCAGTCATAACACTCATCATTTCACCCTTCCAAAAGACATTGTTTCTTGAATCTATTATATCGAAGATGAGGCAGAATTAACAGGCTTTCACCAAGGGAAATCCCGAAAAATCAACGAACTCGCAAACCCGTCACCCGAGCGTGTCCGGAGTCCTGGGGCTTGAAGGGTTGGTAACCCCATCGGGCCGGTAGGAACTATTCAGCCAAGGCACCCCACCCACTAACCCACCGAATGGCGTAATCTAGCGCGGTGGCGGAGACCTCAACGCACCAAGAAAGCACCAAAGTCACACCCCAGACTTATGATTTTCCTAGGAGCTGTACTTTTGGCTAGTGGCTGTAATTATGGGGAGCAGGGGTAGTCATGAGCGGTCTCACAATTCGGGTTGGCGTTGTCGATGACAATGAAGTGGTGCGGATTGGATTTGCAGCAGCGGCTGAAATCGATTCACGGCATGCGCAGAACCCCATCAAGGTCGTTGCAGTAGCCGAATCGGTACCACGGCTCCTACTTCACCCAGCCAGTTTTTTTGACGTCGTGGTCTTGGATTTATCGCTGGCAGATGGATCCGAACCCGGTGAAAACGTTCGTCAAATCATCGACGCCGGGATCCCTGTCCTCGTATTCAGCGTGGGCGATAACTCCAATGACATCCGGTCAGCCTTGGCGGCAGGTGCTTCCGGGATTGCTCGCAAGGGCGATGACATCCGGCAAGCACTGGATATGGTCCGTTTGGTGGCGGCTGGAGAAACCATTGACAGTCAAGAACTCGCCATTGCCATTTCCTCGGACTCGGGTTTCGTTGCAGCTGAACTCAGCGAGCGGGAACGGGAAACCCTGAAGCTCTATGCCAATGGATTCACCGGTGGTCAAATTGCACGGCGCATGAATGTCTCAACGAACACTGTGAGCACCAACATCAAGCGCATTCGGGAAAAGTATGCGGCGGCTGGGCGTTATTCCCCCACCAAATTGGAGCTCTACCACCGGGCTCTGGAAGACGGCATTATTGCCGCCGAGATGCGGTAGGTCTCAACTCATTTGAAAACAGTGTCTTCACTCAAGGGAATTGTTGTGCCAAATCAGCCCCACAACAGCAGCCTTCTGCCTAATACCGTGGAAATGACCGAGGTGGTGCTGGCCCGCTCCATTGGCGTTTTTTCGCTCCTGTTGGTGGCGCTAGCGTTGCCGGATCTGCTGCAGAGTACCGGCGGGGCGCCCCGTCCCGGCTATATCGCCTTTGTGGCTTTGATACCGGTACTCATTATTGCCACCATGCTGCCGGTCAAGAAAGCGTCCATCCGACGATTTTTTGCAGGCGCGGCGGCATGGCTAATCCTTCTTGGCTTCTTGCTGTGGCATCTGGGGCTGATTGGGAATTCGCTGCACGCCGATGCGCGTCCTTGGTCGTGGGGGATAGCGGGCGCTGGCGTGGGCTTGGCCGCGGTGGCCAGGAACACCACCTTGGCCAGCGTGTATGGCGTGCTCTTCACCCTTTTGGTGCTGGTCATTCCGGGTCTTCCGGCCGGTTCTTCCCGCGAATGGCAAGATTCCTGGCAGGACGCCTTACTCACCATGGCCATGACCGCTGCCATCATCGCCCCTATTTGGGCCCTTCGCGCAGCCGTTTTGGAGTCGGAGCTGGCAGCCGTCACAGCCGTGGAAAAGTTCTCCGATGCCGCCAAATCTGAAGCCATCACAGTGGAGCGGATGCGGCTCGACGCCCTGACGCATGACATTGTGCTGAGCACCTTGATCGTGGCCTCCCAAGCTATAAATCACGATGTCATTGAAGCCTCCCGCCGGGCAGCTAAGGACGCTCTGGATCAGCTGGATGAAGTGAAGAACGACGCCGATGCCTCCTCCAGCGAGTATGTCACCACTGCTGAGTGGTTGGGCAGGCTGGGGGCGGCCGTTTCGCTGCACGGAATCACCGTGGATGAACCAGCCTCCGGTGCCTCTGCCCCGATGCGGATTCCACTCTTGGTTTCCAGGGCCATGGTTCAGGCCACCACTGAGGCGGTGCGTAACAGCCTTGAGCATGCCAGCGGTGCTCAGACTTCAGTCAAGGCATCATTCCCTCGTAACGGCCAGTCGAACCGGGTGGTGGTTGAAATCTCGGACAACGGGCCGGGCTTCGATCTGGAATCCATCCCCTTGGAGCGGATGGGTCTCAAGGTTTCTATTGTGGAACGCATGCAGGATATCCAAGGTACGGCCACAGTGTTTTCCAGTGTCAGCACAGGCACCTTGGTGCTGTTGGAATGGGACGGAGGAATCCATGGAACAGCTAAGAACTAGATGGCTGGTGGTGGTGTTTGCTACTTTCATGCCAATAGCCCATGTGATCATGGGCCTGGCCAACACAGAAATCGTGACTTCGCTATGGCAGTATTTTCTGGCCATGGTGATTTGCCTGGCCTTGGTGACGCTCTTGTGCTGGGACTCGGGGAAGACTGTGATGCCGCTGTGGGGTGGCTGGTGTGTGGTGGCCGGAGTGTTGGTCATGGACTTCTTGGTCAACAGCGTGTTGCCAGTGGGTGTTCACCCCGGATATGCCTCGTGGCAGAACGGGGCTATTCAGATGCTCCTTGTGGCGTTGACGTTTAGGGGGCGGATGCGGCTCGCTTGGTTGGGAATGGGGCTGTTCGCCATCATGGATCTGAGCTCATCGCTTGCGCATGGGCTTTCGGTGACAGATTCCCTAGCGCTGGTGCTGACCCCCGTTATGTGGATGGTGATCGCCACCGCCGTCCAATCAGTGCTGGGTCGTAGTAAAAACAACATCGCCGTATACGCCGCCCAGAGTCAGCTGGCCGCCACCAAGCTAGCAAAAGAAAATGCCCACGGCTTGTACCGCAAGCAGCGGCTGTTAGAGCTGGAACAAGCCACTCGTCCGGCTCTGGAAACCATTGCCAACCAAGACCCAACAAAGGAGGACCGCCGCGAATTTGCTCTGTTGGAGGCACAGCTACGGGATCAAATCCGTGGCCGGGCCTTGGCAACTGCGGAAATTCAAGAAGCTTCCCGGGCTGCCAGAAAGCGCGGGGTCAAGGTGGATTTGTTGGATGACAGGAAGAGATCTCTGCCCGATCCCCTTGCCGCCGATGTTTATGCGCAGCTACTCAAGGTCCTCACCGAGGCACAATCCGGCACCGTGCGTGCCCGGGCGCTGCCTATGGGCGAACTCCCAGCCGTCACCATCCTCGCCTTCGATGAATCAGCAGAGCAGCAAGAAACGTACATAGAAATCAGTGATCCGAACACTGCGCCGGTCAGATGACCCAAGGCAGCAAAAACGAGTCGCCAGCGTTGTTCGTTGACACGGCGCTGACCACTGATCATCCATACCCTTGCGTTCCACGAGGCCGCAAGACACAATAAAATTTGCGCTGACAGCAGCGTCCCCACCTGAACCGGCGAGGTAGTACGTGTTGAGCGATGCCCCGATTTTCTCTTCCCTGCGCCGGTGTGTCCGCGCTATGGCTCTTTCGCTGATCCTGGCGTTGCTTCTAAGCGGCTGCTCCATGCTCAACCCTACGGGAAAACGGCTATCTGCCGAAGGCACTACCTCAGCGGACGGGCTGGTGTTGGAAGTGGAACGAGCCAAGATCACCGTGCCGGCTGGTGCCATTGCCGCAGGAACCGCAGTGTCCGCGGAAATGGATCCCACCGCCATAGACGCAGAAACAGCACCACCAACAAACACAGACCTCCTCCCGCCCGTCAGCGGCCGCTTGGCGGTCACGGTGGGCCAGGAATTGGCTGAAGGTACCTCCATGACGCTCAGCATGGACGTGGAATGGCTGCCGGAAACACCCAGCCACGCCAAGACCGCGGCATCCTTGGCTCTGGCGCACCTCGCCACCGGGGCCGTGGAACCGACGCTCATCAGGGTGGCCTGGACAGCACTGGATAGCGGCGGCCGGATCACTGCCCAAGTCCCAACCGCCGGCACCTTCTGGGCTGTCCAAGCAGATCTGCCCTCATTGCTGCGCACAGTGGCAGCGACCATGAGTAAAGCAGCCAGCACCAGCAAGCAACCTGCATGTGTGGGTAAAACGGCGGCTGCCTCCGGAATGACGTTCACAGCCGCAGCCAGTCCCGGATCGTGGACGTGCCTACGCGAACACAATGACATGCTCGTGGTCTCGATAGCCGCAGATTCGCCCTTCCCTATGCGGGTCGCCACTCAAGAGAAGCGGATAGGTACATCCGTCCTGGACGCCACAGAACTCCCACCGTATTTCCATCAAATCCTCAAGCCGCTCTTGGACCAGAACAGGGGGTTGGCAGCGGCCATGCCCGGCGCCACGGTGGACTACGAATCAGGAGCAGCCGGAGTCGAATCCTTGGACTGGGAGCTGCGCCCTTACCCAGCAATGTTCCTGCTCAATCACCTCGCTTCCTTGGTCCAGAGCACCATGGAAGCAATTGCCACCCCTGGTGACATCGATGCCAGCCGCACGGCGCAGTGCGTAGCGCCCCTGCTAGAACGCACCAAGGAACACCGGGCGCTGGAGGAGTCGTGGGCCGTGCCCTTCATCAAGGGGTTCATGGAGTGCATTGCCGGTTCGGTGGAGATCAGCCAGCGCATGGATGTGCTTCTTGGCGCGGCCAACGCCGTACCATCGCTCATTGCGGGGGCAGCCGTTGAACAGTGGAGTCAGCTGACGGCGGTGGAGAGCAGCACCGTGGCCATTGCAGGCGAGATGGAATGGACAACCTACACAGGGACCATCAATGCGGCCAAGATTAGCTTCTCGCATCCAGCCGCGTGGACCGTGATGGACGGCTCCGTCAACCAGCAGTTTGCCGCCTCCAACAGTCTGGTGGTGTACAACCACAACGGCAACCGCAAAGCCACCCTCAGCGTCTTGAATGGAATCCACGCCAGTGCACCCGTTGATATTCGTCCTGTCATCAAGCTGGGGCAAACACCGGGGACAGGGCCGTTGTCCAGCGGTAAAGGGTTCGAAGTAAATGCAGTGGCCATGGATCTGAGCAGAGAGCCCGCGTTGCGCACCCGGCACAACTTGAAGAACAATGTTCAGGTGAGCATGTCGGTAGCGGCGGCCGCTACGGAGGGGAAAGCGACAGAAGAAATGGTGGTGGGCAGTTTGGCGGGCGCGGTGATGGTGGAAACGGGAGTGAGATCAGTCCCACAGAACCAGACTCAGCGGTATGTCATATTTGCACACAGCGAGGGCTTTGACACCATGGAGGCGGCCAAGGAGTTCGCCAAGAGCAGCGACTTCGCGGCCATCCAAAAGATGCTGGCCTCCTTCACCGGATAGACCAGGGAACAACCCACCGGAACACAAGCTGAAGTACCAACACCGTAAACAAAGGAAGTGACACGCCGTGAAGGAATGGCTCCGAGTCCATCCCTATCAGGCGCTCGCCGTCGGGTACGTACTGTTCTTCGCGTTGGGCGCCGGGATTTGGATCGCAGCAGGACGGGATCTCAATGATGCGCTGTTCACGGCGTTTGCGTGGACCCTGTTCTATTGGCTCATCGCGCTCACCCAAATACGGCGCAGAAGAAAAGCCACAGCCAGCCTCGAGGATCACGGCCAAACCATGGTCTACCTCCGCTACCCCGATTCGCGGCCCGGTTCACTGGACAGCATCTGGAACCAAGGGATCGCCACGCCAAGCGCCACGCCAAGTCCAAGCCCCACACCCAGCCCCAGTTCCCTCCACTTCCAGCCGGCCCTCTACGACACCTTGGAGCCCGCTGGCCGTGCCACCACAATCGCCATTCAGGGCTTTTCTCCTGAGCGTCGCAATCTCACCGGCAAGGACCGCAAATACATTCCGGACTACGGGCTCCAGGCCATGAGATTCACCACCGAGGACGGCACCATCGAAATCGCCGCACAGCCTGAAACGCTGGACAAACTCCTCAGGGCGCTAGATCTCGTTTGAGTTGGAGCGGCCAGCAGTGAAGTTCGACGCCGGACCGAGTCACCCAACGCTGCCCCTTGCAGGGGATAAACTGGGCGCTGGTCTTGTCCTGCAGCAGAAATCACCACCACGCTTGGCGCAGGCGAAATTTTAGGAGCCTTCCCCATGAGTACTGAGCCTGCGCCGCAGCCGAACATCCTTCGCTGGATGCCCCGCGATGCCCAAGAGCAGGATGCCGAACAGTCGGCCCTGTGGATCAGTGCCAGCGGCGCGGCCATGCCCAAGAAGGTCGTCGCGGTGGATGATTCTCTGACGGCCGACGATGCCTACCGCCTCGCTGCTCAAGGCACCGCGTTGCTCTGGCAGGGCGATTATCACAACGCCCGCCAGCTGCTCTCAGCCATGGCTCGCAGGCTGCCCGTTTTTTCAAGGCTCGACGGCGAATCCGTCGCCCAATCTTTCTACCGCTACCGCCAGGGCCGGACACAACGAGCCAAGATGCTCGGCCGTGTGCTGGTGCCGCTGGCTCCCGGTCCGGTGGTGCCCTTGCGCCGCGCTCCAGATCTGAAAGAGGCTTGGCTTCTCGCCGCTGGCCCCGTCGAAGAACCCTCAGTAGCTCCACTGCAGGATGTACTCGGAGCAGTGGGAGCTTTGGAGTGGCGCCGTAACGGACTGTTTGTCCAGGAACTTGATGCCGTGATCTACCCGCACTACGGCACCTTCGCGCCGGTTCGCAGCGAATATCTGGGACTCTTGGACAGCGTAGAACTTCCGTCCACGGAGCTGGCTTTTGATATTGGAACCGGCACAGGCGTGCTGGCAGCAATCCTGGCCAAGCGCGGCGTTAAGCGCGTGATGGCCACAGATAGCGAGCCCGCTGCCATTGCCTGCGCGCAGGAGAACCTGGCCAATCTGGGACTATCGGACACCGTCGAGGCCGTTCAAATCAACATGTTCCCGGAAGGGAAAGCGCCGCTCGTAGTGTGCAACCCGCCGTGGCTGCCCGGAACCGTCAACACCATGCTGGATAACGCCGTCTATGACCCCAAGAGCCGCATGCTCAAAGCCTTCTTGAACGGGTTGGCCAAGCATCTGGAACCCGGGGGAGAGGGCTGGCTCATCATCTCGGATCTGGCTGAACACCTAGGCTTGCGTTCCCGCGATGAACTCATGAGCTGGATCGCAGCCGGCGGGCTTGAAGTAAAGGACACGGTGGAAACACCTGCACGGCACCCGCGGTCCATGGACAGAAGCGATCCCTTCTTCGATGCACGGTCAAAGGAAGTCACCTCCCTTTGGCGGCTCGGAGCAAAGGGCTAACAAGCCCGGTTAGGTCCATGCCAGCGACTCACTGCTAAGATTCTTTATTTTGGCGCCCGGTGGGTGCCGCCACGATTTACGGAGTACACCTATGGCTGAGACGCCAGAAGAAAACCAGCTGCTCACTCAAGAGAAAAAACCTCGCAAAAAGGCAGCTTGGATTGTCTCCGCAGGCGCCACGGTAGCTGTTTTGGCTGTTGCAGCATTTGTTGTTCCACCGATGTTCGTAGGTGATCCAATTGCTATGGAGACCTCCGCTGCTCCGACGGCAACGGCAACAACACCCACTCCTACCCCAACCAAGGCGCCAGTCGCCAAATTCTATAAGCAGGTTGGCCCTCCGGCGGGTTCGCCCCTGAAACCCGTTGCACCCCAAACAGTGAGCGTCAGCGCGGACAAAGTAGGCACTAAGCTCAGCCCCTCCCAGATTGGGCTCTCACTGGAAGCTACGGACTTAGCTGACCCGCTGTTGAGCGGAGACAACCAGTCTGTAGTCGCCGCATTGAAGGGATTAGGGAAACCGGTTCTGCGCTTCGGTGGCAATGCGGTAGATCGTCGCTTCTTCTGGACGTCCACCGGTGAAGCCCTTCCCTCAAGCTATGTCGGAACCAAGCCAAGCCCGGCCCGGGTTGTCGGCCCCGATGACTTCAAACGGGTCAATGGGCTGCTGGAAAAAACGGATGCCTACATCAGCCTGTCTGTGAATCTGGGCGATTACAATCCAGAGCGAGCAGCAGATCTGGCCAAATATGGGGTACAGATCTTTGGCAAACGCCTGCTGGCCATCACCATTGGCAATGAACCCAACGGCTTTGCACCCAATATGGTGCTGGCCCATGCACTGCGCCCCCATGGTTACACGGCAGCTGACTTTGGGAAAGAAGCTAAAGCCTACTCCGATGCCATTTACAATGTGGCTCCAAATGTCCCTATTTCCGGACCCGGCACTTACGCTGCGGACTGGGCCTCTGCTTGGGTTGATCTAGATATTAAGCAGTCCAAGATTCTGACATTCCACAACTACCCGCTGACGGGTTGCTCCACAGGTCTCGCTGCGGACCAGCCCACCATGGCCAATCTACTCGCCCCTGACATGCATGACCGCTCCATCAACTACCACAAGACTTTTGTAGCAACAGCCAATGCTGCAAACATGCCCACGTGGGTTGATGAAACAGGGATCTCCGCCTGCGTCGGCGGCAATGAAACCACCAAGACTCACGCTTCGGCGTTGTGGAGCGCTGACTACGCGCTGGGCTCAGCCCAGGTCGGCGTCAGTCAACTGGACTTCCATAGCTCACTCATTACCTGCAAGGGTGGCCCGCCCATGTCAGCTGTGTGCTTTGACGGTGAGTACCTCAAGCCCACCGGCGTAATGCAAGGCCGCGCCAATTACTTTGGGCTGTCAATGGTGGGCACCATTGGAGGAGGCGAGTTCCTTAAATTAACTAATGAGGGCGGCGGTCTGGCTTACTCTTACGCGCTTCAGCAGGCAGATGGCAGCACTACGGTTGTCCTGATCAATCAGAACAACCCTGAGACTGCGGCACAAACCAAGGTCACGTTGAAGCTGCCTAAAAATCCAGTGTCTGCCACCATGACTCAGATGACGGGCACTAGCTACGAATCGGAAGACAGCACTGAGATCGACGGTCGGGACGCTGCTCCGGTGGCGATGGCCAAACGGCTGGCTCCCATGGACTTTAAGTCCGGGAAGCAGTCCCAGACTTTCCCGCTGACCGCCGGCACAGTGACGGTCATGAACTTCAAGTACTGATGAACGTGAGGGACCTTCTAGGTGGGCAGTGCGTGGGCTTGCTCACTTAATCACTGTCGTGCGGCATGGTTTTCGCTCAGGCGTGATGGTTCACCCATGTAGTCGTGGCAAGATGGCCTCCATGATTGATGAAACTGAGATGGATCTGCGTCCCCGCAAGACCAAGAAAACCCGGCGCAATACTCTGCTGGTGATCCTAGGCCTATTCGTGGTGGCAGCCATTGTCAGCGGGATCTTCGTGGTTAACCTGGCTAACAGCTTCAACAGCCAGACTCAGAAGATCGCCCAGGCATTCCCCGAGGAGTCCACGCGGCCAGTCAAAGCCACTGAGGGGCCGGCATCCAAAGCCCAGAACATTTTGGTTCTAGGCAGTGATAGCCGCGCCGCCTCCGTCGACATGGCCAGCGAAGGTGAGGCCTCCGATCAGCGCTCCGACACCATGATGTGGGTCCACATCCCGGGCGATGGAAAGAATATCGTCATGATGTCCATCATGCGTGACACCTGGGTAGACATTCCCGGTCACGGTCAGGCCAAGATTAATGCAGCCATGGCTTATGGGGGAGTCCCTCTGGTAGTTCAGACCCTCGAGGGCTTGTTCAAGAGCCGGCTGGACCACGTTGCCATTGTTGATTTTGAGGGCTTCAAGGCCATCACCGATTCACTTGGTGGCGTGAAGGTCAACGTTCCTATGGCCTTCACAACCGGCAATAACCAACACACTTTTAATGCCGGCCCACAGGTGCTGAACGGCGATCAGGCATTGGCCTTCGTACGTGAGCGGTACGCCTTCAGCGACGGTGATTACCAGCGGGTGCGCAATCAGCAGCTGTTCCTCAAATCAGTCATGAACACGGCTCTGACGCCCGCAACGTTGACTAACCCGGGCAAGATCAGTGATCTAGTGAACCAGGTATCGCCCTTTATCTCAGTTGATGAGGGACTGGATGCAGCGGCGATGGCCAGCTTGGCTGTAGGTCTCCGAGATGTGCGTGGCTCCAACGTGCTGTCTTTCACGCTTCCAAACTTGGGCACTGGCACCAGCGCCGATGGTCAGTCCATTGTCATCAAGGATGACGCAGCCATCGCGGCCATTGCTGATGCACTCGCCTCGGACACTCTGGTCATGCATATGGATAACAACGGCCTGCGCTAAATCCGGCGAACAAGACTAATGCCAGTTGCCCAGCGGGTGCTATTGAGTTGAGACCGACGTGGGCACGTCGTCAATCCCAATGCAGCCGCCGGTAGATGGAATCTTTGCCGCTGCTGCTGAGATCTGGGTCAGGACGGTGTCTGAGGGCACCTTGTTCTCTTCAAGGATCAGCTCGGTGGCTGGGTTACGCCCATAGGTGGTGAACGTCCAAGACGTTTCACCTTCCTTAATGACCCAGTCCACGCCATTGACGGTGACGCACCTGTCAGTGGTTGGGCCGGGAACCGGAACGCCGCAGCGCAGGAGCACCACGGCCGGGTCCCCCCATGCAGCCGTCGCTTGGCTAGACGTGCTGCGGCGGTTGGCGTCAGCCAACGAATCCGGTAGTGCCACCATCATGGGGGCGCAGGCTGGATTGTTTGCATCCTTCGCCTCGTTGATGGTCACGGACGGGGCACAGGCGCTCAAGGCGAGAAGTGCGGCGGCAGCAGAGCTCGCAAGAAGGGTGTTACGCAGGGCAGAAGACGCAAAAAAACGCATACTTCTAGCCTAGCTGCTGGTCCACCCGCCACGAACCGAGAGGCATCACGAGGAAGGGGCTCATCTCCACAGCCAATCCACAGCCAAACGCAAGATTGCTCATGAGAACTGGCCTAGAAAAGTCGTATTTGTCGTGAAAATGTGTCGTCCAAAAGTTCCCTAAAAAGGGTCGATTGTACGGTGATATCCCTAACAAAAACGCTTGAAACGTTTAGATGTAGCATGTTTTTATGAGATGCTCTATTCGGTGGACTTTGCCTCCACCCTGACTGGAGATGAAAGTGTTTCAAGTCACATCATTGGTTTACGTCTAGAGTCACATGACTTCCGGGGGGAAAGAGGACAGTTTTTTGAGTTTGCTCACTCGCTGTTGGTGCTCTCTCCGGATTTTTTTCGTCGCATCCCTCATCGCGCTTGGAACTCTTGCTGTTTCTGGTATCGCGCAGGCCAATGACGGCGTCACCGAACCTCCTGTTGTGATCTTCGAAACCACGGTTCCCGTCCCTGACCCGGTCGGTACCCTGCTGCCGGTGACCCCAGCAGAGGTCCCTGTAACGGAGCAACCAGAGAACTCAATTCCGGCAAATCCCCCTCCGGCATTTCCGGCGCCAGCAATTCCTGCACCCGCCAACCCCGCTCCAGGAAGTCCTGCTCAGGTAAAACCGGCGCCCGTAAGTGGCACAGATCAAAGTGATCCTCATGTCCCCACTGAGGAAGTGCTCCAACTCGAAGCCGAAGGTATCGCAGAGTCAATTCCTGCGCAGTCGGCTAGCGTTAGTCAGACTGCGTCACCCAAGCCGTCAGTAAAACCCAAGTCCAGTGCAGCGCCAAAGGCCGTGCCATCTGCAACTCGCTCTGAAGAACCAGAAACTGTTGTGTCTTCTTCCAGTCTTCCGGGTGGCCCAACCGTCGCGCAATGGCTGATGATCGGTCTGTTACTGGCGCTGGGTGTGCTGTACCTGCGGTTCATGCGCCGCGGCGTTCAACATGTGACGTCGTCTGAGGAACAGCTTTCCTCTGAGACCGGGAAGTAGCCGGACCATGAAGACAACCGAACCTAGTTCTGCAAGCACGCGGATCATGCTCCTCACGCATTCGTATTGGCCAGAGAGCAGCCCTCCCCAGCGCCGCTGGTCCACGTTGATCCGTGAGTTTCGCGCCGCGGGCTGGAACGTTGACGTCGTAACACCTGTAGCTCACTTCCCCCACGGTAGACGGACTCGAGCCCGTGATACCGCCGGGACACCCTTCCGTACTCAAAAAGGTCGCCACGGTGAACTAATCGTACGTATCCCTTACCTTCGTCACAGCGGCAACTTTCATGCCGCACGGCTGATGGACCAGATATTTACGGCCGCCATGGCTATTCCGGCGGGCATTTTCTGGCGCAAGGCAGATGTTATTGTCGTTACCGCTCCAAGCCTGCCCAACCTTGTGGCGGGCTTTATAGTCGCCAAAATTAGACGCGTCCCGCTCATCGTGGAAATGCGCGATGCTTGGCCCGACCTCGCCCGTGACGCCCGCATCGTCAAAGGCAACGTCAAGAGCTTGGTAGAACGAGTGGTCGAAGCCATCCAGTTCCGTGCCGACCTCGTCGTCGCAGTCACGCAGGGCTTCGCCGAAACCCTACGTGCGCGCGGTGTAAAAAACGTCGTCACGATCAGCAATGGTCTGGACATTGATTCGGTGCCCAGCTTTTCCGCACCAGCAATGGACCGAGATGTTTTTGAGGCTCTCTACCTCGGCAACCACGGGCAGAGCCAGAGGCTCGATGCCGTGATAGAGGCCAGCGCATTGGTGGGATCCGCGATGCACCTTCACATGGTGGGCCACGGAACACACCGCCCTGCCCTGATCAAACTTGCCGCCGAGCTCAATGCGCCCGTCACCTTCCACGAGTCGCTCTATGGACAAGGCCTGCTAGACCGTTACGAATCTGCGGACACCTGCATCGTGTCTCTGCGTGACGACTGGAAGTCCTTTGAGGCAACTGTCCCGTCCAAAACCTACGAGGTGCTAGCGATTGGGCGCCACATCACCGCTGTCGTGCGTGGGGAGGCAGCGCGCATCGTCAAGGAAGCGGATGCAGGCGATGTTGTGGCTTGGAAACCCGAAGCCATTGCCCAGCTATGGCGCGAGCTCGCCGAGGACCGCAGCCGTCTAGACGCTGGTTCTTCCGGCCGTGAGTGGGTTGCCCAGAACGCCAACTATCCCATCTTGGCCGCTAAATACATGCAGGAAATCTCCGAGGTTGTTCAGCACGCTGGAGTAGCGGCATGAGCTTGCTGAATAACTTCACCATGGCTGCCGGGACCGCCATCTACCACCTAGCCGAGGACCCAGTAGTTCTGGCGCTGCAAGTATCACGACGGCTGCCCGCATCCGTCGTGGCCCCCGGCGCACGTTTAATCGCCCGTGCTTTCTCCAATTCAACGGCCGTCCCCGCACTTCTCGCCACCTATATTTCGGGGGATATGCAGCGGCTAGAAAACAAGTTTGCGACAGCACTGACAGTGGGCCTATCCAACAATCGAGCTCGGCAGATCACCGATGTCGCGCTGGCTGCTCATCTGCCGGAATGGGCTGACAAGTTCCTCCCATATGCCCTATCTGCCAAGCGATATCCTGCAACGCTTGCTCGGCGTAAGTGGTATGACGGTGACATGACAGGTGCCGTCGCAGCGCTCACGGGTAAGCGTGGCGCCATGGGTAAACAACACCGCCGGCTTGCAGGCGAGCAACGCATCTTCAGCGGCTGGTCGCCCGTGCTGTCACCAAACGCGGTGGATCCGATCGCAGGCCGTGTCCTGCATTTGTTGACCAATTCGTTGCCACACACAGGCAGCGGTTACGCCCAACGTAGCCACTCAATCTTGCTGGCCCAGCAAGAGGCTGGACGGGAAGTTCTTGCCGTCACCAGGCTCGGCTACCCCGTTCAGGTCGGCAAGATCATGGCCGCCGGAGAAGATATCGTCGGCGGCGTGAGGTATCGCCGGTTGATCCCTTCCAATCTAGCCACTACACCCGATGAACGGTTGCAACAGGAAGCCGAGGAACTCCTCAAAGTTGCACTCGAATTCCGCCCTGAAATTCTCCACACTACAACGCACTTCACCAACGGGCTGGTGGTTGGAGCAGTTGCTGCAGCGCTAGGCATCCCCTGGATGTATGAGGTCCGGGGCCAGCTGGCAGACACTTGGGCTTCCACCCGAAGCGCCGACGCCAAAACAAGCGAGCGTTACCTTGCCTTCCAAGCCTCGGAAGCCCGGGTTATGCAGGATGCAGATGCGGTCGCAACACTCGGTGCAGCCATGCTCCAGGGCATCGTGGCCCAAGGCACTCCCGAGACAAAAGTGGTCCTGGCACCTAACTCGGTTGGTGGTGATTTCTTGTCTGTACCTAGAACCACCCGGGCAGCGAAGGAAAAGCTTGGTCTGGACCCAGCCCTGAATTACATCGGTACTGTGAGCTCGCTGGTTGATTATGAAGGAATCGATGATCTGGTCGACGCCTTTGCCCTTCTGGTCCCTGAGTTTCCTGCGCTGCGTCTGCTGCTAGTTGGGGCTGGAACATCGGTGCCCGCGCTAGCAGACCAAGTGTCAAAGCTTGACCTGACCTCCAAAGTGATCTTCACAGGCCGCGTCCCGCGTGAGACCGCTTCCTTGTACCACCAAGCTTTGGATATCTTTGTCGTCCCCCGCAAAGATCTTGACGTAACTCGAGTGGTGACACCCTTGAAACCGGTTGAGGCGCTTGCCAGTGGCCGGCCAGTGGTGGCCAGCGATTTACCCGCCTTGCGGGAGATCGTCGTAGATAACGTGAACGGGGCCTTGAGCCCGGCGGGGGATCCCCCCTCACTGGCTCGGACGCTGGCCAGGCTTCTTCGAGATGATCCGCTGCGGAGCCGGCTTGGAACAGATGGCAGAGTGGAAGTCCTGCAAAAACGGACATGGGCTGCCAATGCACAACGCTATGAGAGCAAATACGCAGAATTGATCAGTAGCAAGACCATCCAATTGAACGAATTACAGAAGGGAGTACGGCAATGACGCAAATGCAGGAAAACACGCCCGCGCAAGAAATTGCAAAGGATCTGCCGCTGGACTTGAGCCAGCTGAGCCGGGTTGGTGCTCGCCCGTCCTTTCTGGACTACCTCGTTCAGCTCTGGGATTTTAGAAACTTCATTATTTACGATGCCCGCGCCCGCGTAAAAAGTGGTACTCGCAGGGACAAGCTAGGCAGCGCCTGGCTGATACTGAACCCGGTCTTCAATGGGCTGACCTACTTTGTGATCTTTGGATTACTGCTGGGCACAGGCAACGGGATTCCCAACTTTATCGGATACTTGACCATCGGTATCTTCATGTTCCAAATGACATCCGGAGCCATCACCGGCGGGGCTAGATCAATCCAGCAAAATCGTGCACTCGTCCAAGGCTTTACTTTCCCACGAGCCGCACTACCTCTGGGAGTGAACATTCGCGAAGCCATGGTGAATGTCCCGCTCATCATTGCAATGCTGCTGTTGGTCCTTGTTATCCCTCCGACAGAGCCCATCACATGGCGATGGTTACTAATTTTTCCCGTTCTTGCGCTGCAATTCATCTTCAATCTAGGAGTTGGTCTGATCCTGGCCCGGGTAATCTCGCGGGTCAACGATGTCACTCATCTGTTGCCCTTCGCGTTACGCGCCATGATGTACGTCTCGGCCATCTTCTTTTCCTATGAACGTTTCATTGATAAGCCGATACTGCTGAACGTCATGCAGGCCAATCCCATGTTCATCATTATCGATATCACCCGTGACTCGATTCTCTATGGGATTACCCCGTCGCTGCAGTCCTGGGCAATACTGACCGCATGGTCCTTGGCTGCACTGATCATCGGCATCATCTACTTCTGGAAAGGTGAGGAGTCTTATGTCCGTGACTGAGATGCTCGCACAGCTCCAACTCACCCCCTGCATCGTGGCCGAGAACGTAGCCATGCGCTACCGTGTGCCCTCAACGGAGGTACGGACGGATACCCGCTACGGGCACATGAAGTTCCTGCAAAGGCTGAACCCGCTGCCCAATACCGTAACTGTTCACGCCCTCAACGAGCTTTCCTTGGTGGTTAACCGCGGAGAGTCCGTGGGCGTCATCGGCCGCAACGGCTCAGGGAAGAGCACGTTGATGAAGCTTGTCAGCGGCCAGATCCGCCCCTCATCAGGTGCCATCCACGCTTCCAACACACCTATAATGCTGGGCGTCAACGCGGCCCTAGTACCTGAGCTTTCGGGAGACCAAAACGTGGTTCTGGGCTGTTTGGCCATGGGTTTGACCCACAAGGAAATCGCCTCTCGCTTCGATGAAATTGTCGAGGTATCCGGGCTGGAGAAGTCCATCCACCTGCCCATGAAATCCTATTCTTCGGGTATGGGCTCTAGGTTGCGCTTCGCCATTGCCGCATGCGCCAACCCAGAAATCCTTCTCGTGGATGAAGCGTTGAACACAGGTGACGCGCAATTCGCCGCGCGTAGTAAGCAACGCATGGATGAACTCCGCTCGGAGGCGGGATGTGTGCTCTTGGTCAGCCATAGCCTGAATACTATTCGCGAGATGACTACCCGCACCATTTGGTTGGACAAAGGGGACCTAATCATGGATGGCACGTCCAAGGAAGTTACTAAGGCTTACACGGCCTTCACCAAGGAGCTGTCCAAAGGCAACAACACCTCCGCCGATCGGCTTCGGGCTGAAGCTAGGGAACAGCTGGCATCAGTCAACGTCATCGACACTGCCCGTAGAACTTTCAAGGGTGAGCGCTAAATGTACTCAGCAACGGAATTCCGCACTGGTCTGTGGCACCTAAGAAGTGGTGGCATAGCTGAATTTTTGGAATGGCAATCTCGGCGCCGCTCAGAGCTCGGGTTCGCTTCCCCGAAGGACACCACCGGGGTTGAAGGCGGCTGGATTGGTTCAGGACGGAAACGGCGGCTGTCCTTCGCCGAGACCCAGTTACCGGCTTGTGCACCACGGCTGGGTGAACTGCGCGTAGGCGTCATTCTTGACGACTTCTCTTCCATGGCTTTTGCTTTTGAATGGAATTCGGTTCCGCTTGACCCTGCTGCTGGCCCGGAGCAACTTGACGGACTAGACCTTGTATTCATCGAATCTGCTTGGGCAGGCAACAAAAAGAAGTGGCTGGGGAAGATTACCAGCCACAATGGTCCGTCCTTGCAGTTCCGGGAACTCTTGGACGATTGCCATAGAAGGAACGTCCCCACAGTATTTTGGAACAAAGAAGATCCTCCCCATTACGAGGATTTCCTGCCTGCTGCCAAGCTGTTTGATTACGTCTTCACCTCAGACGAAGGACGGATTGAGAGTTACCGCCGGGACCTTGGCCATGACAGGATAGCGGTCCTACCTTTCGCTGCCCAACCTGCTGTTCATAACCCTGTGCGCCCCAAACGTGGCTGGCACCAACGTGATGTTGCCTTCGCTGGCATGTACTTTGCTCACAAGTATCCAGAACGCCGTGAACAAATGGATCTGCTGCTCCAGGGTGCCATGGACGTCTCTGTCAAGATGACTACAGGGCTCGAAATTTTCTCGCGCCAACTTGGCGGCAGCCCTGAATACCAATTCCCGGCACCGCTGGACTCTCGCGTTGTGGGTTCTCTGACTTACCTTCAAATGCTCTCAGCGTACAAGGCGTACAAGGTCTTTTTGAATGTGAATTCCGTGGTGGATTCGGAGAGCATGTGTGCCCGGCGAATTTTTGAGATTTCCGCTGCTGGCACACCCGTCATTTCAGCTCCCAGTGCTGCCATCCGCAACTTCTTCGATGAATCGGAAGTACCGGTGGCGGAAAGCCGGGAGGTTGCGGGCCAGCTTAGTCGTGCCTTCGTTGCCAGTCCCGAGCTCAATGACAGGACAGCGCATCTGGCTCAGCGCCGTATTTGGCAGCAGCACACTTACGCGCACAGAGTGGATGCCGTCCTGGAGCGGGTCTTGCCTGCTCGTCGGCTGGCACCCGTACAGCCCAGTGTTTCAGTCTTGGTGTCAACCATCAGGCCCGGACAGATTGAACAAGTATTCAAAACCTTAGCCAGTCAAATCTCTGTGCGGGCTCAATTGGTACTTCTGACCCACGGCTTTGGCCTAGCTGCAAAGGAACTGCAGCGTCTGCAGGACAGCTATGGAGTAGAAGATGTCGTACTGCTAACCGCACCGAGAGAGGTTACGTTGGGTGAGTGCCTGAACTTATGCGTGGCCTCGGCCACTGGCGATGTCCTCACCAAGATGGACGACGATGACTATTACGGTCCCAACTATCTGTCTGATCAGCTCTTTTCCCTGAACTTCTCCCGCGCGGACATTGTTGGCAAGCAGGCACACTACATGTATCTAGCTACATCGAATGCCACTCTACTGCGGTTTGGACACAAGGAACACCGATTCACGGACCTAGTTATGGGCCCCACCATCATGGGCTACCGACGTACTTTTATCAATAATCCGTTCCCAAGGGTGGGGAAGGGCGAAGACACCGGTTTCCTACGCAAAGTGCGCGCTTCAGGCTTGCGGATTTATTCTGCGGACCGATTCAACTTTTGTCAAATACGGAATGGAACTGGACACACGTGGAAAATTCGGGAGGCTGAGATATTTGCATCGGGCGAAATGAAATTTACTGGCATGGCTAATGAACACATATCAATCTAGTAGGGAACCATGAAAAACAATAATACTGTCGTAGTAGTCGGGCTTGGTTATATAGGTCTACCAACCGCTGCGATTCTCGCGACGAACGGCTGTAATGTCATTGGTATTGACGTCAATCGATCAACAATTGATGCGGTAAACAGCGGCAAAGTACCTTTTGTGGAACCCGACTTGGAACATCATGTCTCGAATGCGGTGAAGCTTGGACGTCTAGTTGCGACGGAGGAGACACCGTCTGCACAGACATATATTTTAGCCGTTCCAACACCTTTCAAATCCGACCGAACTGCCGACCTTGGCTACATCCTAGCGGCAGCTGCAAAAATAGCACCCCAGTTACTAGGCGATGAACTAATTATTCTGGAGTCGACTTCACCTCCAGGAACTACCCAGCGACTAGCGGATTACATCCTAGAATTACGACCAGACCTCAGCATTGATGGCTCGATTGATCGGCCGGCCATACATTTTGCTCATTGCCCTGAAAGGGTACTACCAGGGCGTGTGATGATTGAACTCGTCACGAACGATCGAATCGTCGGTGGATTGACGCAGGTTGCTTCGCAACGTGCCAAAGAGATCTACAGTATTTTTTGTCAGGGCGAGATTCTTATCAGCGATGCCATAACGGCAGAAATGGCTAAACTTGTCGAGAATTCGTATAGAGATGTTAATATTGCTTTTGCAAACGAACTGTCGATGATCAGTCAGAATCTGGGAATCGATGTTTGGGAATTGATCAAGTTGGCGAACCACCACCCTCGAGTCAATATTCTCCAGCCAGGTCCTGGCGTCGGCGGGCACTGCATCGCCGTCGACCCCTGGTTCATCGTTGCTGCCGATCCAGCCCAGTCGAATCTGATCAGGACTGCCCGTGAAGTTAATGATTTGAAGCCCACATGGGTTGTTAATCAGGTCCTGACTGCACTTGAAACACTTGAACCTGGTATTGAAGTTGGCGTTCTAGGCCTAAGTTTCAAGGCGAACATTGATGATCTGCGGGAGTCTCCTGCCGTTGGCATAGCCGTTGAACTTTCTAAACAGCTTCAAGATCGAGTAATCAATATTGCCGAACCTCATATTAATCGGCTACCCAAACAGTTTGATGGGATGTCAAATACTAGACTTCTGGGAATAGAACAAGCCATTGAAAGATCTGGTGTCGTTGTGGTTCTTGTTGATCATGACGATGTTAGAAATTTGAAGTCCGATATTTGGGGAGAAAAGATAATAATTGACACGAAGGGAGTGGTCGTTGTGGACACTTTTGTTGATACCGATGGTGTGACAGTGGCATGACGGCCTCCGATAGCGTAATCGATAACACTGTTGAAGGTCTAGATATTGTCGAAATCGTAACTGACGCTACGGTATATGAACCCGTGTTGTGTATATCGACAACCGCCTTGACTAGGCAAGAGTTGGCAATGATAAAGGGTACAGCATACTTTGCGAACTCAGTGGAAGATATAATTGGTTCGAACGATTTCGATTATGAAAATGTTCTCATATACTCGAATGCCCTGGCACTCCTAGACAATGAAATAGTCAGGAATCTCCTCCAAAACGTTCCAAGGGTGCACTGGCACTTGGAAGAATCATTAATTGCAGCACTCACGATCGTCGGTAACGCTCTCTACCCAACGAGACTCTTTGTGCAGCAGATCAATTTCAGATCAACAGGTGTAATAATTACCACTTCTCCAAGATCGGTGATTCCTGCTGACAATACGTGGTTTACCAGTGGTATTCGTGCGGGAAAAATGGAAACCAGATTTTCTGAAGGTCAAGTTGTCAAAGCCGAAACAACTGACGAATCTCAATTTTTGCGAGCAAAACTCTTAATGGCATTGAAGTCCATCGATTTAATCGTCGATTCGGAATCATCTGAAAAGGATAGCCAAAAGCCGATTCACAGCACTGCTGAAGTTGAAAACCAGCTAATTCTTCTGAAGAACCGCTACGATGCTCTTGATCGGAAATATAATTCACTGGCGCATTCCAGGCTGGGAAAGTTAACTTTAAAGCTTTGGAAGTTCAATAGGAAGCGGATCTGACATGATAAGACTTGTCGCTCCAACTGAATTCGAGACTGAAAATGGTAGGTCAATATGTACGAATTAGATTCAGATTTTGGCTCAAGAGTAATCGTGGACAAAGATGCACGTCAATTGGAAATTTCCAAACTCCAAGATTTGCTAGTAGGTATTCATGATCCGGATGTTGATACGAATGGTGTGGAATATGTCCCCGGCGTGTCGATAATTATCCCGTCTTGGAAAGGTCAGGATCATCTCGAGAAGTGTCTAATGAGTCTTATTGAGCAGAGTATTGATGGCTCGCGATATGAGATTATCGTTGTAATTAATGGAGAAAGAGACGACTCAATCACGCTGATTGAGAGTTTAGTAACCCAGTATCCTAGCCGTAATATAAGGATTCTTATACTTGCTCAAGCCAGTGCGGGCGCGGCAAGAAATCTCGGAATTTCAGCAGCTAGGTTCGAATATACAACGTTTGTAGATGATGATGATTTTGTTGGACCGCAGTTTCTTCAACAGCTACTACGGGTCGCAAGCCCCACGAATATCGCCATTTGTCCGATAATTAACGTGTCTACGGCAGGTGATTATGACTCAGAGAGTGCACTCAATAAAAATATTGTTTCGCAAAGATCTGGACCCTTTTTGCTGAAATCCGCACCATGGCTAATTGGTTTCAATGCGTGTAAGCTGATTCCGACTGCTTCGTTACAGAATTTAAAATATTCAGACAAACTGAACAGCGGTGAGGATATCTGCTTTATGTCCGCACTGGCGGTCTCTGGCGATTACAAAGCTCAGTTGGGGACAGTTAGCCCCGAAGGGTCGTACTACAGAGTACTAAGAGACGATTCGATATCACGCCAGAAACTGAATTTTGATTTTGCTGTTGTACAACGATTGAACGTCATTCAGGAGTTGGAATCTCTGAGGGCATGGAATTCATCTGGCAGTGACGAAATGCTATTGGCTCTAATCCGAGCTCAAGCTGGATTTATTGTGCGATACGTCAAAGAGCACCCCTCGGAGTTGGGTCAGGTTGAAGATGCTATAAGACAGTCGGAAATTCGAGCATTCCCATGGGAGCTATTGAATACTGGAAAAGCTCGTGATCTTGTAATTAGTTACTGTTTCCCACCATATTCTGACACAAGTGCGGTCGTTGCTGCCAAGGCAGTGGTTGAACGTGGAAAAATCGTTGATGTTATATCCAATGTAATGCTTGGTGTTCGACACACAGACCAGAGCCTGAATACTATTGCAGGACGATTTATAGAAAATTCCATCGAAATCAGTTCGACCCCGTCTTTTGCTGGTTGGAATCATATTTCTGATTTTGTAACCAAGGGTTTAATTTCTGCAAATCGTCAGAACGCGAAAATTGGTGGATACGAGACTGTTTATAGTCGCGTACTCTGGCCAGGCTCTCATTTTCTTGCAGCTCTTTTCAAGATACAACACCCGCGTGTTATTTGGTCGGCAGAATTTTCTGACCCGGTTAGCTCGGACGCCGCAGGTCAACCACGTGTCGGTGACTTGGTACGTGATGAATTATTCGCCAGCCTCAACCGTGGTATTGCGACTCATGGGTTCAAGCCGCTGCAATCAGACAGTATCTTCGAGTGGTGCGAATATTTGACCTATATCCTTGCGGATGAAATTCTGTTCACGAATGAAAATCAACGCGAATATATGATATCGAAAATAGCTGATAGAAAACTCCGTAAGTTAATTCTTGATAAATCAATTGTGAGGCATCACCCCTTACCTCCCAGTCATAGCTATCAATCAATGGAATCTTTGTATTCACTTTCCGAGACTGTGGTCAACATTGGTTATTTTGGTGCGTTCTATGATAATCGCGGATTGGGAGACGTATTAACGGCGCTTCAGAACACTCCTGCCAATGTTCAGCGCGATGTGAGATTACATGTATTCACGAATCGATCTCAGGACTTTGGAGAGGAAGTTCGAGAGCGAGGGCTTCTCGGTATTGTTAAGCATCAGGGTTATTTGCCTTACCTAGAGTTCCTCAATTTGGCCACCAAGTTCGATGTGCTAATGGTTAACGATGTAGAGCGAGATATATCGATGGAGATAAATCCATTCTTGCCATCTAAGTACTCCGACTATAAAGGGTCGGGATCCAAAATATGGGGGGTCGTTGACCACGGTAGTGCTTTAGGAAGAATGAATCTTGATTATAAGTCGAATGTAGGTAATGGCGCCACAGCCTTGAATGCAATAATAAGTATTCACTCTGATTGGCTCAACCGCAGTTAGCGCGCCTTTTCGCGACAGTCTATTTGACCGTATGTGTTGTTCAAACGCTCATACAACGTCGTTAAATGGAGTTAACGATTCAAGCGCTAAGGAAGTAGCTACACGCCTGTAGCGAGTTGTATGTCAATTTACATGTTTGGCCCTGGTGTACCAACTGCCTGCAGTCATCATCCCTAATCTATAGGACTAGATGCATTGGCTAGTTCCATTGGCACCGATAGCAGAATGGAGTTTAGGGTGTTCGACAATTTCCTTCCAATGAACCCGGAAAGTCTTCGGGATTATTTGGAATCTACTACAGATCCTAAGGCTTTATTACGGAGATTCGACGAAAAGGCTCTCCCGACGAAAATCAAGTACGTTGAAAATAGGGCTGCGGGGGTCGGGGCCGTAAAAGAGTGCATTGATGTGATCGCTGAGACTGCTAATTTCAGTCATTTTGTTTTCTCAAACGATGAGTCCACGACAACTCTCGCATCTAACATGTCTCTATTTGCCTCGAATTTTTTCTGGGAGCACTTCGATCGTTTTCGGCCGTCTCTGGCTAGATTTGATTACGATGATGCGATTGGCTTTGTGCTCAATAAATCTAATGTTGTTCAGTTGCAAATTCGCATTCTGAGAGATCGCTCTATTAGAATATCTCCGAATCTGGCTGTTTTGGTAGCGATGTCCTCGTCATATTATGGTCTGGACTCTGAGTTAGAGACGATTCGAGTAATTGTTAGCAATATGGCTCCAACCGAATCAACAGACATAGCTCGGGAGATTCTCAGTAAACGCATTAGATCTCTTTCGGTATCACCTCCTAATGTTGCCCCAGAGATACGCAATGGAGACCATGCACTTATGATCACCGGTCAATTGAGGGGTTTTAGGAGGTCATTGCCTCAAATATGGAAAACTGTCATCAATCCTAGTGACACTGATGTCTATATTAGTACTTGGCTTAATCCAGGTGCTGCGACGATCGATGAGCACCGTTTACAACGCCGCTTTACAGCAGAAGCGACCGAGATGCTTCGAACTGCGGTGCCGGCGCTCGATATTTCCGATCTCAGGGCTTATGTGAAACGAACGGAAATCTGTTTAAGTGAAACAGAACTCCGGCAAACGCTGAAAGATATGTTTCCCAATGCCCGTTCAGTTCATGTTAATATTGTAGACGGGGAAAAGTTTCCGTATTCATCGATGGACAATCCCTCCAAGATGTACTTCCATAATGCTTACTGGATTGAGACACTAGGAAAACCTTACTTTAACTCAAATTACGGCACCATAACAAAAATTCGTCCGGATTATCAGCTCTCCATGATCCCAGGCGAATCCTCGAATATATACAGTGGATCCTCACTTTCCGCGGATCTCTCCGGATGGGTATTAGATGTTTGGGGATTCGGAATGGCAGATCAACTGTTTAGCGGGTGCAGTATAATTATGACTGAGCTCCTAACAATAAAGTTTCCTGAAAGTATATCAACACGCGCCATGGTGCGAATGATGCGACGAGATAGAACTCATATGGGCCACATAAATTTGGCGATAGAAGCGTGGACTATGGGCGCGATACCGACCCAAATTCGGCATAAGAAATTCAGTTTTTCCGAAGTCGATAGACTAGATGTTGATTTTGTAAAAACCTATTTAGGAAGGCGATCTTTATCAAGCGACTGATAATGGACCTGGACGATACCGTTTCAAAGACGACTGATTCAATTTACACGGATTCAGTCCCGATTCCGGAAGTTGTGGACAAGATTCGCGAGTATGCCGCGGACGGCTTTGAAATTGTTTTTCACTCGAGTCGAAATATGCGAACGTTTGCTGGTAATCTTGGTAAAATTAATATTCATACATTGCCGATTGTAATCGATTGGCTTCGCCGGCACGATATTCCATTTGACGAAATTTACATGGGAAAACCCTGGTGTGGGACTGATGGTTTCTATGTGGATGATAAAGCGATTCGTCCGGATGAATTTGTCAATTTAACCTATGAGCAAATTCGCGTATTGACGAAGGGCGAATAATGATTCTGATTACATCTGCGGCATATGTTGGTGATGACCTTCAATCAGAGTTCGGCAGAATACCGCCTTCCTACCTTCCACTTGCTAACGTAGCCCTACTGCAGCACCAAGTTGGGGCACTAAGATCCATCTATGGCGACGAGCAGATAGTGCTGTCATTGCCGGATTCGTTTTCATTGAACCTCCGTCGCCGTAAAGAGATTGTTGATTTGGGAGTTCACATTATTCGAGTGCCCGAAGGATTGCAGTTGGGTGAGTCGGTGCTCTATGCGATAACTAGTTCCGGTTCGTTTGGTGGCGTCACCAGGATTCTGCACGGTGACACTCTAATTACTGATTTTCCAAGTGAATCAGACGTTATATTGATCGCTGAGACTCAGGATGATTACGACTGGGAAATCGAGTCGACTTCAGCGACTCATGAGTCTATTTGGTGCGGATTTTTTTCTTTTTCAGATACTCCCTTATTGATGAAATGTCTGGTTAGAGAGACTTCGTTTACAGGTGGTGTCCGGTTGTATGACGAAGAATTGGGACTCGGCAAGTCGATTTCTCGAACATGGGAAGACTTAGGGCATGTCAACACATATTTTCGTTCGCGTGAGAGACGAACAACCGAGCGGTCATTTAATGACATTGGTGTCTCTTCGGGGGTATTGACTAAAACTGGGGTTCCACACGAGAAAATAGTGGCTGAAGCTCAGTGGTTTATGCAATTGCCAATGAATCTGAAACCTTTCACTCCTGCATTTTATGGTTCTGGTTTGGTAGATGGCTTACCCTGTTATCATCTCGAATTTCTTCAATCCATGCCTCTTAACGAGTTATTTATTCATGCCCAGAGTAGTTCCAATAAATGGGAGCAGGTGTTTGATGCCTATGACGACTGGTTTAGAGAGGCTTTGTCTCATTCTGAGTTTTCGGATGTGTCGCAGCGTGAGTTGAAGTTTGATTTAGTCGCAACGAAGTCGAGAAGCAGGATTCGTGAATATGCGGAGTCGCATAGTCTCGATCTTACGGCTCCACAGTATTATGATGGTAAAGAGTTACCAAGCATCGAGGATATTATCGAAGATCTTATTCGTATCGCACTTGATGGGACCATCGTTCCTGGATATGTGCATGGAGATTTGTGCTTTAGTAACTCGATGTACGACAGCCGTTCCATGCGTCTTAAATTTATTGATCCGAGAGGGATGTCATTTTCGAGTAATGATTTGTCTATCGGTGATTTGACATATGATTTGGCGAAGCTGTCTCATTCTGTTTTGGGTATGTACGATTATATAATTGCCGGGGCGTACAGTTTGACCTACGACGTTGGATACGGTGGTCGTATTGAGTTTCCCACGGACGGGCGTGTCGATGCTGTTCAAGATCATTATAGGAAGAGGGTTTTCGGAGGGTCCTTGCATGTTAGAAACTCTCTTGCCCAAATGACGCTACTGTTCTTTTCGATGCTCCCACTTCACAGTGACCGTCCGGATAGCAGGGCGGCTGCAAAGTCTTTTGCGAGGGGATGGCGTCTTAATATGTGAGACGAACGGGGTTGTGGCTGTTTAAAGGTGAGAACTCCTGTTAAGCCAGATGGTGTCTAAGC
>NZ_JBTNDB010000039.1:0-25842 GCF_054511175.1 Arthrobacter sp. Sr24
GGTGGGCCGGACAAGTACCGGCCGGCCCGCCTTACTGAATGGACATATCGGATCAAAGGCACACTGAGGGCCAGTGAGCTTTAGAGTCACATCCAGGGGCGGAACGGCCAACACCCATCCTGCCAGCCAGTCCCAGACCAGCTACAAACAAGTCTCACAGTGAGCTTTGGTCGTTTAGATCGTTCTAAACGACCAAAGCTCACGGATGAACGCATGCGAGCGGGAGAAGTCGCTGCCACGCCTGGGGCTGTACACACAGTTGGGCCGCTGTCCCCACCACACAGTTGGGCCGCTGTCCCCACCACACATTTTGGTCGCTAACCCCACTTTTTTGCCGCTAACCAGCTGACCCTGAACCCGTGGACCGAACCCAGGAGCCGAACCCGGGAACAAAAACACTTGTTAAAAACACATAAGGCCCGGGATAACCCGGACCTTATGTGTTCAAGCCGCTAGGCCTAAAGAATATGCGGTTGCCCGCAAGTTTTCTTTAGAATTAGATAGCCTGGATGTTGACTGCCTGAGGACCCTTGGGACCCTGCTCAACATCGAAGGAAACCTTCTGGTTTTCTTCGAGGGAGCGGTAGCCCGAGGAGTTGATCGCGGAGTAGTGCGCGAAAACGTCCTGTGACTGGTCATCGGGAGAGATGAAGCCGAAGCCCTTTTCAGCGTTGAACCACTTGACGGTACCTGTTGCCATTATTTCTATTTCCTTCTGAAGTTGGAGATTCCGCCCGACCTTCGGGCCTCCGTGTACGGTGTAAGTCCGCTTCTCCAGAAAAGCGACGTCTTCCTCGAAAGGATGGCGTCGCTTCAACTACAAAAAACGCAACACTACAACTGCATCTAAGTATACATGTCTGTGGCGGTCGTGCCACTTTTTACTGAGAGGTGCATCACCCAATGTCTTTTCTAGTGAGAATGACGAGGAAAAATCGTTGAGTTTCCGGGGTTCTTGCTCAGAGAATTGCGATATGTCACTCAGTGTTTCCCAAATGTTTACCGGGCATGTTGCGTAATAGAGGGCCGAACATGGCACAGCGGCTCCAATTGATCACACATCCTCCTCTGAAGACTGCAATCCTCCACTGACCTAGAGCGGACGTATCGCGAATAGGCATCCCTGTAGCTAGGAACAAGAGTGACCGGCAAGAGGATGCAACGCCCCGGCGTCAACCGGCAGCAGCACCTTCCCGACCTACTGTTCTTGTAGAAGCTGTTGTTATAGAAGCTGTTCTTTTAGAGACCAACGCAATCTCCCCCTCCCCAGCTCCTCTCCATTACTGTCCCCCGGTCATCCCGGTGCGAATCCCTGCAGCGTTGACGCTTCTGAATCTTGAGATCGTTCGGGCGTGGCCGTAGCTGCGCCGCACGCAACTTGGCGAATCGTGCCAAGGGTCGGTCACCGGCGTCGAAGGTGTCCTTATATATATGCACGGCGCGATGCCAAGCGCGGCGGTGGCACCTGCGCTGACCTTGCCTGGGTCGCTGAGGTGCTCTTGGAGCGGAATGTTCAGCGACTACTCGTTGATGTCAGTTCGGGATGGCGGTTGATTGGTGACGAGGTGGGTGGGATAGCTGATTACGGAGGTGCTGCCGTGATGCCGGCGTCGTTGGCCGTCATGGGTGCAGGCTACGCCGCGAGTCAAGAGCGCAAGTGGACTTGAGAAGGGCCCGCTGCTTCGCTGGCCCGGGTCTCTTGAACTCTGATGCCTCGCCTGGAAAAGTAATCCGAGGCGTGGCCCTGGTGCCCGCCACCGGCGTAACTATCTGCCACGGTGCCGAGCGCTTCAAACAGGAAGTTTCTGCCACGTCGTTGCGCGCACCCCGGCAACGGTGACGGCATCATTTCCATAGGGGCCAAGTGCCGCGGTGATGCGAACATGGACCATCAGATCCCGGCGCCGCAGCTGTTCCGAAAGTAAGAGGCTAGGGAAAAATTCGGTGTCGAGGAGCACGCTCCTCGACACCGTCCCGCACGGGAGCTTGATGGGACTTTGGCCGGGTTCGGAAACTTGCCGGAACTTCTTCTGGGCAAGTGCCTGTGCAAAGGGCGGCACAGGGTGGGTAGCTTCGGAATCCACAAAGCAGATGCGGGCAGGAAAGAGTAATTACCTCGGGATTTGGGCACTTGCATGCCCTCGAGTAACCGGGAAAAGTGTGCAGCGGTGCGCGGTAACTGGGATGAGCTGACGCCGGCGCTGGCATCGTCCAAGGACAAGCGGGCGCCGGGCACGCATCGCTCGGATTCCCCGCTCCACGAAAGCCGAAAGCTATAGGCGGAGACGAGGCATTGCCGGACGGATCCGGCCGGCTAGGCTGAGCCCGAGGCGGCAGATCCAAGGATGGCGTTCTCTGGTCCCTTATGAATTCTGAAGTCCTCCATCCCGGCGCCGTCCCTGGAGCCCTCTTAACCGGGCCGATTTAGCAGGGCCCATCAAACGGCCGGGATTTCGATTTTAACTATTCTTTCAACTTCACTGGGCAGGTTGGGGTCCCCACTGTGCCTTGGGTGGATAACCCGGGGCTAATGGAGCCGCTCGGTGCAGGCCCTATCCAGGAACTCGGCCACCTCGCCCGGGCGAGACAGCAACGGAGCGTGACTTGAGGGAACCTCGGTCACCACAGCGCCCATTCTTTCGGCCATCTCGCGCTGCAGTGCAGGCGGGACTGCGTGATCCTCTGCCGAGACCCAGTAGTACGATGGCAGATCCAACCAAGCCGGCGGACCCACCTTCACGCGGTCCAGCCCGATCCGCACAAACCGTTGCGTGGCCGCCGCGACAACCACAGCGTCGGCGGGTGCGTCGGCTGCCATCACCTCTGCAAGGTGCTCCCTCTGTATATAGGTGTAATCGCCCGCAACCACCACGTGGGCTGGAATCAAACTACCGGGATATTTACGGGATAGTCCGCTCACCGATTCGCCTTCCGCCGGAGCAAAGGCCGCGATGTATGCCAGCGCCATTACGGAGGGAAGGCCGCGGGCAGCCTCCCCGATCACAGCCCCGCCGTAGGACCAACCAACTAAGAGAACGGGTCCCGAAACTGTGGCGATGGTGCGCTGGACGGAGGCAACGTCGTCGTCAAAGGAGTCGAGGGAAAGCTGGGCGGCGACGGGCTCATGGCCTAGGGCATGCAACTCTGTGATGACCTTGGACCAGCTTGAGCCGTCGGACCACAAACCATGCACTAAAACAATCGCTGCCATGCCAGCTCCTCGGAGTCCTGTCCTGCCTCTTCGAGCCATCTTAGAGCCCAGCACGGATCAGTTGATCTCCAAGGACCAGATCCGTGCAGTTATTGGAACCAAAACGGAGCAAGAGGAGCGCCTGAAATCTCCCCTCGCCTCATCGCAGCTATGTCGCGATGCTGGCCCCTCGAGGACCGAGGCCAGAGGCCCGAGGCCAGAAGCCAGAAGCCAGAGCGATTGTCAGCTCAATGAGTGGATGATCCGCTCCTTGAGCTTCGCCATCGACGAGACATTCTTCTCCACCACGCCCAACGATCGGTTGGGGTTCTTGGTCAACTTATCTTTACCAAAAATAGCGTCAGCTGAAGTGCCCCGGACGCATCCTCCACCGCACCGATGCCCAAACACCCACGGCCCCCTACCGTCCTGGCGCTGCCCGGACATGCATCCGTTCACCCTGCGGGCCAAAGAGCGTCAAAAACTCAACGCTCTCAGTCGTGGCGCGGCCAAACCAATGCGGCGTGCGGGTGTCGAACTCCGCGGCTTCGCCCTGCTTGAGGATGAAATCCTTCTCGCCCAAAACCAGTCGCAGCTGCCCCCGTAACACATAGAGCCACTCATATCCCTCGTGAATTTTGGGCTCCGGATGTTGCGTCTGGGTCCCGCCGGCCAGCACATGCTTGAACGCCTGCAACCCTCCTGTGCCCTTGCTCAAGGGGACGATCGTTTGCCCGAAGAGCTTCATGGGGCGCAGGTGAATCCGCGGATCCCCCGTTGCTGGCGCACCGACCAACTCGTCCAATGGCACCGCATGCGCCCGCGCCAGCGGCAGCAACAGTTCAAGATTTGGCCGGCGCTGACCGGACTCCAGGCGTGAGAGCGTACTGACAGATATCCCCGTAGTTTCCGCCAAGTCCGCCAACGTCTGCCCCCTTTGCACACGCAACGCCTTCAACCGCGGACCTACACCGGATAGCACTTCTTCGGTCTCTTTGCTCATGGCACCCAGTTTGCCATTCCAGCAACAAACATTGCCAGTACTGCACCCCCAGGCGCACGCTTGAAAGACCAAACAATCTCAGTAAAAGGCGGACATCATGCAAGACGTAATCATCATTGGCGGCGGAGCAGCCGGACTCAGCGCCGCTTTGCAACTGGGCCGTTCGCGCCGCGCCGTCACCGTCATCGACGCCGGACATCCCCGCAATGAAACCGCTGCGGGCGTGCACGGATTTCTCACGCGCGACGGCGTTTCGCCCCTTGAGCTGATCCGGCTGGGCCGCGCCGATCTTGAGCCCTATGACGTAAGCATCGTGGAGGGAACCGTGGTCGGCGCCGCAAAGGTGGATGACGGTTTCCAGATCACACTAGAGGACGGCAGCACCTTGGCCGCCAAGCGTATCCTCATCACTACCGGCGTGGTGGATATACTCCCAGATGTCCCCGGACTGGCAGAACGCTGGGGCAAGGATCTGGCTCACTGCCCCTACTGCCACGGCTGGGAAATCAAGGATCAGGCGATCGGCGTCATCGGCAGCGGAACCCTAGCCGTGCACCAAGCGCTTCTCTTCCGCCAATGGTCACCCAACATCACACTGTTCCTACACAGCGCACCCGAACCCACCGCCGTCGAACGCCAGCAGCTGGCCGCGCGCGGAATTCGCGTCATTGAGGGGACCGTGGCCCGGATTCACAGCGCGGACGACGCCGTCACATCAGTGGAGTTGGCAGACGGCACCTTTCATCCGGTCCAGGCCCTGACGGCGCAATCGCGAGTTGTTGCCCGGGCTCCGTTCCTCACCATGCTGGGCTTGGTCCCGGTATCAAGCGAGTTTAGTGAGCTGGTTGAGTCTGATGAAAACGGTGCTACGGCGGTGACCGGCGTGTGGGTCGCTGGCAATGTCACGGACATGCGCATCACGGTTCCGGCGGCAGCACTTGCCGGATCGTTTGCCGGCATGACCATCAATATGGACATGATGGCCGAAGAACTCTCAGAGGCCGTCGCAGCTCATGACGCTGCTGGCCTCGGAGCGGACTTGGACCTCGAACCCGAACCGGCCAGCTAGAGAGCTAGACAGCTGAGCAGCATCTAACCAGGTGGCGAGGAAAACCCCGGCGCGGTAGCCGTAGTTGGCCTCCAGCGTGTCAATCCCCAAAGGATCGTGACCGGTGAAAGCCCGCTCAAACACCAGCAATGCACTGTGGGCGGTGAGCAGGGCAAAGCCTGCGGCGGAGCGGCCCAGGAGCTACAACCAAAAACTGCAACCTCATGTCACCGGTTTCAATGCAGCGCCGATGCAGCGCTGGTTCCTGACAGGGCCTCGCCCGTCAGGTGAGGGGTGGGTTTGCCGCAGGAATCACGCAGCACCTCAATGATCATGGCGTCAGCCCTGTCCAACCACGTCCTGTTTTTGCCCACGGTGGCAGAGGGGATGAGGCTGCCGTCTTCGCGGATGCCCACCACCTCGTTAATGGCAAATTGATCTCGGCGCCGATGTCCATGGCGAGCACAGCTGCCCGCTTCCAAGGAAACGCCTACAACATCTATCCAATGCCACCCGGATCACCACAGGCGGTGACGCAGGGTACATGTATGTGAGTAACGCGTCCATAGTATTCGCTGACATTAAGTGCCACGGTGTCCCACACACATGCTGGTCTGAGTCGATACTGGTAGAACTAGAACATGACTGAGACTCCCAGCCTTCCTTCTGCCTCCGGCGATCGCGTGCGCCAAGAACGATCCCCGCTCACCGGAACTGTGGTTTCGCTCATCGCTTGGGCTGTTGTGGCCCTGCCAATCGTGCTGATGTCCCTCTTCATTTTTGCCGCGGTGATGGAGCCCTCCCAGGGCATGGCTGCTCCGGCCCGCGTTGCCCTGATCTTTGCGGGTGCGGCGTTACTGTTCTGCATGATCGCTACCCCGCACCTGCTGGGCCAGGCAGTGAGGTTCAAGGAGAAGGCCATGTGGAGGGCAGCCCTGATCACCGGTATTCCCACAGTCTGTGTGGTGCTGTACTTTGTGTTCCGCTGGCTGAGCAACCTCGGCTAATGCCGTCCTTGAAGAGCGGCCCACAAGACCCACAAGACCCACAGGAACAACAAATCCCCGCTGCGGCAACGGCCGCCACAGGAACTCAGACCAGAGGCAGTGTTCTCTGGGCCGTCATTCTCACCGTGGTGGGTTGGGTAGTGCTCCTACCCGGGGCTCTGGTCATCGGGGCCTTTGCCATGGTGGCCCTAGGCGTGAGCCCCGACGCCGGTGGCGGTCTAGATCCGACCGAGGGACTAAAGACCATATTGATAGTCGCCTCCGCCCTGTGCGCACCCGTCATTCTCGGTATCTCTGTGTACCGCAAGAGCGCCACCTGGGGGATCATCGGCGCATTTGCTGCGATTCCTGGCTTGTTTGGTCTCATCACCATCGCCTCGGCATAGCTGCCCACATCAGGTACTGGATCACCCTCACCGGCAGTCCGGCCGTGATCACTGCCGACTTCAGATACCCCGAGCACTTCACTTCCTTCAGCTATTAGCTCGCCGCGGGCACCCACGCGCAGCCCAGCCCGCATCCAGCCGGGCGTGCCAGAATGAGCTCATGCCCCGTCCTCACCGTGAGATCCCGTCCCAGCGCTTAGCCACGTCGGTGGCTCAGTCAGCCGTAGCCCCTAAGCCGCACCGTCCACCGTGGCTGGCCATTGCCATCACAGTTATTGGCTGGGCGATACTGGCCTATCCCGCGATTATTCTGGGCTTGCTCTCGTTCATCCTCATGACGGGGAGTACGGATTCCCCCTCCGCCGGACCGGGCATCACCTTGGGTGTTCTAGGTTTCCTGGTCACGCTGGTCATGCTCGCGTTTCCGTTCCTGCTCGGTTTCGCTGTCAAAGCACGACGCCGGTCACTCTGGATAGGCGCCTGTGTCACCGGTGTTGTGACTCTCGGTGCGCTAATTTACCTCGCCGTGGAGTGGTTTATCCCGCTGGGATCTCTGTAGCGGCTTCCGGCTGCACAGTTGAGACCTCTACGCCGGCCTCGTGCCTGATAAAGGTAACCTGCTCCGGGTCCAGACGATTGCGCATGACCGCGATAGATTCGGGGTTTTGGTCCACCATGACAAAGCGGCGTTCCAGTTCCAGCGCCGCTGCGCCGGTGGTCCCGCTGCCGCCGAAGAAGTCCAGCACCCAATCCCCGCGTTCGGTGCTCGCCTGAATGATGCGGCGCAGAATCCCGAGTGGTTTCTGGGTGGGGTAGCCGGTCTTTTCACGTCCCATGGGTGAGACGATCGTATGCCACCATGTGTCGGTGGGCAGCTTGCCCAGGGCCACTTTTTCGGGCGTGACCAGACCAGGGGCCATATAGGGTTCACGGTCTACTTCGGTGCTGTTGAAGTAGTACGTTTTCGGGTTTTTGACGTAGACCAAGATGTTGTCGTGCTTGGCTGGCCACTTCTTTTTCGAACGTGCGCCGTAGTCGTAGGCCCAGATGATTTCGTTGAGGAAGCATTCGCGCCCAAAGAGCGCATCCAACAGGACCTTGGCGTAGTGGACCTCGCGGTAATCAAGGTGGAGGTAGAGGGTGCCGTCATCTTTGAGTAGACGCCAAGCCTCTTCGAGACGGGGTTCCAGGAACTCCCAGTAGTCACCGAACGAATCGTTGTAGCTAAGCGTGAGGCCTTTGATGGTCTCATAGCTGCGGCCTTGAAAGCCGACGCGGGATCCGGTTTCGCTGCGGACATTTGTCATGTTGTTGCGGGCTTGAACTTTGCCCGTATTGAACGGCGGATCAATGTAGATCAACCGGAAGCTCTCATCGGGCAAGGTACGCAGGAAGGAGAGGTTGTCACCCTCAGCAACCAGGTTTCCACCATCTTCGTGCCAGGCACCGGCAGGTTCTATCGCCGAGGCAGGGCTCAGGGTGGAATCGCTCGCGTCGCTTGTCATGCATCAAGGCTAACCGGGCGTGTGGAATGCGGCGAAACGTGGGTGCATTCGTTCACACTTATGCCATGCGCCACTGCAGTCTTGAAGAATCAGGACTAGGGTCGAAGGATGGCATCACACCCCGAAAAAGATCTGCCCGTGCTATCAACTACCCAAGAACGTGTTGGCTTTGTCCAAGTCCGCGGGGCCAGCGAGAACAACCTCAAGAACGTAGATGTGGATGTTCCGCGGGACTCGATCGTGGCGTTTACCGGCATATCTGGAAGCGGCAAGTCATCCTTGGCTTTTGGCACCATCTTCGCTGAAGCCCAACGCCGTTACTTTGAGTCGGTGGCACCCTACGCCCGGCGACTCATTCAACAGGGCAACACCCCGCATGTGGAATCCATCTCGGGACTTCCTCCAGCAGTCGCTATGCAGCAGCGGCGAGGTACACCAAGTACACGCTCCTCAGTGGGAACCGTGACTACGCTGTCTAACTCGCTGCGCATGCTTTTCTCCCGAGCGGGCGACTATCCCGATGGCGCCGGCATTCTTTACTCCGATTCGTTTTCTCCCAACACCGTGGCTGGCGCTTGCCCGGTGTGCCACGGACTGGGCACAGCTCATACCGTCACGGAGGAGTTGTTGGTACCCGATCCCAGCCTCAGTATTCGAGAAGGAGCTATCGCGGCCTGGCCCAAAGCTTGGCAAGGAAAGAACCTCCGGGACATCCTCGCCCACCTCGGCTACGACATAGATGTTCCCTGGAAAAAGCTCCCCAAAAAGGAGCGCGACTGGATCCTGTTTACCGAGGAGCAGCCCGTCGTGGAGGTGACGCCGCAACGAGATCGAGTGGCGAAACCATACAAGGGAAAGTTCTGGAGCGCCCGCAGCCACGTCTTGCACACGTTAGCTGATTCAAAGAGCGGACCCATGCGCGAGAAAGCTCTGGCGTTCATGCACTCCGGCCCTTGCCCGGAATGCGGCGGCAGTGGGTTGAAGCCTGAGGCACTGGCGGTCACCGTGGGCGGCCGGACCATCTCGGAGATGAATGCTTTGCCGTTGACGGACCTCGCCTCGGCTCTAGAGACTTTGCGGACCGGCCCTGGTGGAGAGGATGGCAGCCGCAAGGCAGTTGCTGCGGCAATAGCCTCGGATCTGTGTCACCGCATTGAAGTCCTCTTGACTTTGGGCTTGGGATATTTGAGCTTAGGACGCAGCACGCCCACCCTCTCCCCCGGCGAGATGCAGCGGTTACGCATAGCCACGCAATTGAGAGCTGGGCTGTTCGGTGTCATTTATGTTTTGGATGAACCATCCGCGGGCCTACATCCCGCCGATGCTGAACCGCTGCTGGAAGTTCTGGAACAGCTCAAATCCTCCGGAAACACCGTATTCATTGTTGAGCACAACATGGACATGGTGCGCCGCGCCGACTGGTTGGTAGACGTTGGTCCTCTCGCCGGGGAACGGGGCGGACGCGTGGTCTACAGCGGTCCGGTGCAGGGCATCGCAGACGTTGAAGAGTCAGTGACGCGTCCCTTCCTCACCGGGGAGGCTTCGCCGTCCGCTTCTCCGTTGTCCGACTCCAGCACTTCTCCACAGGAACGCCGTGCCGTTCATAAGTGGATGGAAATTCAGGACATCACCATCCACAATCTCGAAAGTGTTGATGCCCGGGTTCCCGCCGGTGTCCTCACGGCTATCACCGGCGTCTCCGGTTCTGGCAAGTCAACACTGTTACAGGTTCTGGGCAGGATGGCAGGCGCTGAGAAAACCTCAGATGGTCCTGGCGATGAGAAAACAGCGGACGCTGAGCTGGATCCCAGTGAGCTGACCATAGCGAGCACCACTGGATTTGAAGGTATTGACCGCGTGGTCCAAGTAGACCAGAAGCCTATCGGCCGGACGCCGCGATCAAATCTGGCCACTTATACAGGGATGTTCGACGCCGTCAGGCGTGAGTTCGCTGCCACCCCAGCGGCTAAAGCCAAGGGATTCACGGCAGCCAGGTTCTCATTCAATGTTGCTGGCGGACGCTGTGAAACGTGCTTAGGAGAGGGATCGGTGGCAGTAGAGCTGCTGTTTCTACCTGGCAGTTACGGTCCCTGCCCCGACTGCCACGGATCTCGGTTCAATGAAGAAACTCTCACGGTCCGTTATCGAGGGAAGACCATTGACGATGTATTGAAAATGACCGTGGATGCTGCGGTTGAAGTGCTCGCCGATATCCCGGCGGCCGTTCGCAGTTTGGAAACGCTGCGTGAAGTGGGGCTTGGCTATATTCGTCTGGGCCAACCTGCCACTGAGCTCTCCGGCGGCGAAGCGCAGAGGGTGAAGTTAGCATCCGAGTTACAGCGGGCCAGGCGTGGCCACACCTTGTATCTATTGGATGAACCCACCACGGGGCTTCATCCAGCCGATGTACAGTTGCTCCTCCACCAGCTCAACCGTCTGGTTGACGCAGGGAACACAGTGATTCTGGTTGAGCACACCATGGATGTGGTAGCCACCGCTGATTGGGTGATTGATCTGGGCCCCTCCGGCGGAACTGCTGGCGGTCGCATCATGGCCAGCGGAACTCCGGAAGATGTTGCCGCTGCCAAGAACAGCCGCACTGCTCCCTACTTGGCCACAGCTTTGACCAAGTAAAGGCCAGCCACGAAAGGCGTCAGCCCCTGCTCGCTTAATAGAAGCGAGCAGGGGCAACAATCGCTTGTTTAGAGCGCACCCTTGAAGATGGCCGACTTATCGGTAATGAAGTTGGGGCCGTCAACTTCCACGCGGACAGCGCCGGCATCTGCCGCTGTAATGCCGGCGCCGAACTTCATGGTCTGGGTCTCGCCCGGCAAGATGGTGCTGAGCAAGCCGCCGCCGATGTTGTTCTCCATGTCGGTCACGGAATCCACCTGGGTGTTCTTCTCACCAACAGTGACCTTGGGCATGGACATGAGTGCAGCTTCGAGGTCTTCCTGGCTGCCGTTCATGATGGTCAACTCAAAAACAGCAGCCTGACCTTCAACGGCACCGTACGCGTACTGGCTCACCGGCTGGAGACCAAGCGAGGTCACCGTAACCTTCACGCCACTCTCGTAGGTGACCGTGCCACCCATTGCGGCAGAACGGTCCGCCAGCTTTTCTGCAACCTTTGCAGCGGGCTTCTCAGCCTGGTTGACTGCTGAATCAGCGCCAGCCACGCTATCGACGGTCGGAGCTGCACTGGAACAACCGGCCAACAAAAGTGCCGCCAATGGCAAGGCAACTAAGAGCTTCTCCATGATTTTCCCTACGAGTGATGATGAAAAACCAGCAGGACCATTGAGAACGGTTCCGCAACCGAATCCAAGCTGGACTGGGCCTATTCACAACGTACGGGCAGGGTCTGACAAAGTAGCTCGCAGGGTGTCCGCTGCTGACTATTGTCAGCCGCGCAGCACGTCCTTCGTGGCGTGGTTATAGTGAAAAGTCACGGGTCCGCCATCATGTGCAAACTCGTGGTTGGCACCGTCCAACAGGCCAAAGGCACCATAGTTCTCATCCCAGTTGCCATTCAGCACAGCCTTGTAGCTGTATTGCCCGGCAGGGAGCTCGGCCGACAGCTGCCAAACGCCGGCAGTAGAGTCCAACTGCATCTGGACGTTGGAGTGGCTGGGATCCCAGTTCGCCGCACCGAGTGCCTCGCCAAAGGTCCCGGCCAGGGCAACTGCCGACGGTTGCTCCGCCAGTACGACGCCGGACTCCTCCGTCTGTTCCACTACAGCAGCTTTGGCGGAGGTAGCTTTGGTGGTCGGCTTTTTGGCAGCCGCTTTCTTTGCCGGGGCCTTAGCCGCAGGCGTGTCAACAGGCTTTTCCGGCAGCGGAGTGCCAGCGGGAATCAAAGTACCGTTCTTCAGAGCATCCGCGAGCAAGTCAACAGTGTTAAAGGCAACCGTTGCGCGCAGTCCGTTATCCGTGATCTCCCAGCCGCTGCGGCCCTTGGACATCCAGCCGGCTTTGACTAGGTCTGCCGTGGCCTTGGTCAGATTCTTATGTCCGCGGGGAATCCCGCCAGAGAGGAGCTCAGCCTCTTCCTTGGTGAAGGGAACACGGGCTACGGCCTCAGCCAGAACCACTCCCCCATTGGGCTTCTCATCCAGCCACGATCCGGCTGCCATGATGTCTAGCACTTCTTTAAGCCGACGGTTGGTGTTGTTACGAATGGGCACAGTGGTCCTCCTGTAGAAGCGGGTACCTTTCAACTGTGGCACGGGGAGAAGTTACGCGACAGTAGATGACGTGGCAACACCTTGCGCGCAAGTCGTCGCCTTTCGCTGAAGCGTCGCGAAGAGGTCTCCACATAACACATCCACTGCCTGTCTCCGCTTTTCAACACATACTCTTGAGCTTTGTCGCGCAGGCACCTTCTGATCCCTCACTCCGCTCACGTTCATTTTCTGGAAAAGTCCCATCACCGACAATTGCAGAAAAAGGAAATTTGACTTGTCACTTTCGCTAACCGGCATACTACGAATGTAACGACACGGAAACTACGAGCACCGAATCGGTCTTTTTGCATTTCGGATGTAGTTTATGATTCATGAGGAAAGCATGGAGCGAAGCCGAGACATCCGTACTCTTGGACGCCTATTTTGCGATGCTCAACTTAGAGCTTAAAGGCAGCTCCTACTCCAAAATCGGACACAATCGAACGGTGCAGCAGCAAACGGGGCGCAGCAAGGGCTCCATCGAGTTCAAATTCTGCAACGTCAGTCATGTTCTTGCCGAGGCCGGCCACGCCTATATCAATGGGTACAAGCCTAGAAGCCATGTGCAGGAATCCCTTAGAAGTGCTTCTCTGGCATACATCTCAGCAGAAGTATCGTCGCGAGACGCGGGACCCCCTACCAGAAGACAATCGTCCGTACCGTTGATAGTATCCAAATCAAGTAACGGCCAAGACCGGGTACCGCCGATCATTGAAAGAGCCAGCACCGTGGAAAAAACACTATTGCCCGACTCGCACTCGTTGTGGAGTTTCGTAACGAATATGTGGGACAGAGCCACGGGTGGAACTGACGTCGCAGCACGGCCGGATCATGCCATCGACGATGTGTGGCCCGTAGCTAGCCGCCCGCCGGGAGTGGAGGAGGCGATCACATGGCTGCGAGACGAGTCTAACGCCGCCTCCATACCCAGATTCCTTTTCCTGGTAGGCGGCCCAGGTGCGGGAAAGTCGCACGCCACTGCCCGAGCCATTCATGGGCTGGACCTAGACCGTGAAGTTGACGATGGCTTGGCAAATCGGATCTATCAGTTTCATGGACCAAGTAGAGACTTGACCGTCGTCAACGACGCAACGATCAGCGGCGACAACGACACTGCCCCACTGGCAGCAGACATTGATCTCGTCATGACTAATAACGAAGGCACACAACACAAGACCGATTTCATGGCATGCGTCAATCGAGGCATCTTGATTGAAGAAATAAGTGCACTGAACAAGAGTTCGACGGAATGCCTTGCCGGTGAAGCCGTCATTCGATGGCTGAGTGATGGCACGATTCATCAAGACTCATCCGGCTGGGAGATTACACCAAAGTCAGACAAAAGATTCGTCCGTTCCGCCTGGCTGCGCAAATACAACGATCTAGAAGCCTATGTAGTCGCAGTATTTGTCGATGAATGTTCGCTCTTCGAAGTTCGCCCCGACACCAAAATAGCCCATGACGCCTCCATTGAAGCCACTAAATATTCAATTCATTCGATTACGGACCGTCCTAAAATCGTGGATTCAACCATGCCGGCGGGTGATCTGCTTATGAGTATCGTAAAAACCATCACAGCCGCACAATCCCCGAGCAACGATCACAACCCCAACATTGTGGATCCCATAGCTGCCAACCTAGAAACACTGTCTTCACCCACTGCTCGATCTTCCTTCCTGACTATCGCACGTTCTTCAGAACTGATGAATTCATCACGAATGACATTTCGTGAATTATGGGGACTATTCTCGCGAGCATTCGTGGGCAATGCACCCAGCACAATGACTCGAGATAAGTTAATTGATTTTATTCTTGAAAATCAGCCAACAGGCATGGACGCGCTTTTGGATTTCCAACGTCTTCGAAAACTCTCTGAGCTACGCATCAATCAGGGAATTTTTGGAGCAGGCGAAGAAATTCTCCCCGGTGTTGATTCCTCTCGCGATCCTGTTCTGCGCTATACGGTCAAAGTCGACCCCATCCGTGACGCCCTACCTGGCCGTCTCCCACATGATGTCAACTCCGGCTGGACAACCCCCATCTCAGACGCCTTCGCAGCTCACTCCAGCGAGGGGACGCCACTTGAACTTCTACTCCGGAGCGCTCCGGACGAACAGTTCAAAAGCGTTGTTACTGCGTTTGACAAAAGAGTAGACCAGGCGTACAAGAATGCCCTTGAAGAAAAGCAAATCAAAGATACGGATCGAATAGCACTAATTTCATGGTATAGCGCATATCTCCACAGGCTTTATGCTCTGGCTTATGGAATATTCGCTTTCCGCAAGGAAATAGCCACTCTCGTGCAGATCCACAAGCAAATACCCCACTTGCCTGACCATATTCAACTTCCAATGCAAACGCTCCTCCGCCCCAGACGGAATCCGGACGATGCGATAAACGAATCGCTACTTCCGCTTTTCGACAGCAGGACTGACCCCATTACAGGTAGGCAGTCCGAGCCTAAACTTGCCGTCAGGGTCGATCCACTGGACCTAAAAACTGTCGCCACGCAAGGTGAGCAGACCACCCTCACTTTTCAAAAGGGTAGCCAGTCCATGGGACGGATGACACTCGATTTTGCCCTCGTCCGAGAGGCCCTTGCCTGCGTGGCTGACAGGGCGGGAGTCACGAATCTTGTTGACATTGCTGCACCACGACTAGAACGAATCCGAGCCTCCCGCCTGCTCTCCAAGCGACTGTCGGATGCTGAGATAAGGATCGTCGACGGACAAAGCGGGCACCAAATTTCTCAGAAGACAGGTGCTGATTCATGACCCGGAGCAAGATGAAACCAGAGACATTGCTCCTGCCCCTGAAACGTCCTGAATACTATTCAGTTCCTGAGGCGCTGCTTTCCTCTCTGGCTTGGAAGGCATACGAACGCATAAGCCCAGAGAAAGTCATAGGAAGAGGTGTTGACGACCACAGCAACAACTCAGCATCGGCGAAAAAGCCCGCAGGTTACATGTTCCACGCCACTCCTCGAAACGTCACGTCACTGAGCTTGCGGACCACTCGTCCGCAAGGAGACGCGGCCAGTAGCTTGGGGCGGCGCCTCAAGGAATCGGGCGGGTGGTCTACCGAAGCTACTGACAAGACACTGGGAGATGCCGTAGCTTCGAGCATTCTAGGTATCCGCATAGAGAAGACCGGAAATCAGCCCGCGAGCCCCCTGAGTCCAGCTCTAGCACTTTTGCAGGATCCGAAGGGAATACTGGTCAAGGCTGGGCCTCCAGACTTTGGAGACATCATCGAGTCCATGTATGCGCTGGGGCATCGATCCTTGCCAGAGTCGACTGCCACTGATCGATGGCTCACCTCAACGAAGGTTCGGCTAAAGAACGATCCGCTGCTAGCCGCGATCGATGATGCGGTCATGGGCACCTTGCTGGAGAATTCTGTCAGGCTACGTCAGTCGCACCCAGAGCTGACCAACGTGGATCAATGGCTCGGTAAGTTTCCCGGAACACCGTTTGAATGGTTCGCAGAATCTTGGACTGCCCTGACGTCAGACGCTTGGGTTTCAGCACTACCGTCCCGAGTTTGGGTTGACTGGGCGACCACAGTCCTTCGTCTGGGTGTGGGACTGGGGTTCCTTTGGGAAAATGCGTGGTACGAGACAATCGGGGCAGCTATCGTGCAAAACAAGGTGCCAGATTCGTTCGAGGAACTCGTCGAATCGGTGCCAAGTCCGCTGCCCTGGCAGTCAAGTAGTTGCACCATTTCTGTACGAGATGTCGGGTCCGAAATCAAGTGGCGGATAACTCGCGGCGAGAAGGTTCGCCAGTTCTTGGATAAAGAAATAAGAGCCTTCAGAAAAGACTCCAACGTACAAGATATTGATGCCATTGAATTTCTGAGAATCTTGGTGGGCAATCGAGGTGAGCTCAAGAGCATACTGGATGACAAGACGCAGGCGGGAAAAGCCGTGTGGGAAACCGTGAAATACGGGCTGCAAGTCAGAGAGCAGAGCGGCCCATTCACCGACTACTACGGGCTACTAAAGACTCGGAGCCGTAACTACTTGGTCGTGGAGCCTGGCACGGAATGGATAGCAGTCGTTGCCAGCCTTGCCTGTGGGATCCCTGATGGCCGATGCAATGTCGGAACTGTTTTGGGGAATCTTTCTCGGATGGGAATGAGACCTGAACAAACCGAAGTTATCGAATTGCTGGAACAGGCAGGTCTAGCACGTGGCAGTGCCGACGCAGACCATGCTGTCATCGTTGAAAGTGCATTCTAAGGACATCTATGGATTCTTCACTTAGCTCCCTCCTCGGACAAGCGCTTGCTCAGGCACCTGGACTTACGCATGTTCATTTGCCCGACGGCATCAGCCGTTCCATGGCCGTCGACATCGTCGTTGCCGCGAATTCCTTTAGCCCCTCAACACCACAGTTTGCTTTCTTACTGTCGTCAGAGCCCGTACCCAACACCGTTGCCAACTGTCCAGTCGTAAGCGCCAAGGAGTCGATCAGGTACCGCCAAGGAAATCACTTGGCGGTCGTAGTTGGCCGGCAACCAGATCTGTCGTCATTCATTCAGGTCTTCCGTCAGATATTCGGGCAGAGTTATCCCGACGCCGCTGCTGGCCTTGTCGCCCTCGAAAGGCTAGCCAATCTTGCTGTTCAAAGACTTTATCGACTTGTGCAAGTAACACCCTCGAACGATGAATTTGTTGCGAGTACTACCGTTGTCCAGAGCTGCTTGCATCTGTTACAACGAATACATATGGCCGAAGCTGACAATATTCGAACTTGGAACTCGGCATGGTTCGACCATGCAGATCTTGGACTGATAAATATCGGTAACGTTCTCAACCGTCTTAGGGAAGAGGGTACTCCCTTATCTCTGAGGAAATTCCTAGAAAAATATGCTCATGCCTGTTTCGGTTTGCCGCGCCCTGCCTCCGCAAAGGGAAATCTGGTCCAAAAACCGGCTGCCGGGGCAACACTAAACGCGGCCTTACAGGACTATTGGTCAGATTCCGAGAAGTTTGGTACCACATCACGGCGATTGGACACCCCGGAGGGGCTACCCGACGCCCAAGAACACCCGCTAGCACTCCTAGACCCGATCGGTCTGAACGAGTCTATAAGCGAAAAAAACGATGCTTGGCTTGGACTGACCTCGTTTATAGGTGAAAACAAGGATTTTCTCCACGCATATTCTCATCTCACAGACGACGAATTCACCGATCCGGGTGGTTTGAGAAAAAAGAATCAAAGGCTGGCTCTGTTCGACGCCAACGGCCTCAGCATGACTGCCGACGATGCAGGTCCAGAGTCTCCCTTCCTGATTCCATTGCCGAGCGGCGGATTGGAACAACGACGAACCGTAACGTCAGATATGCTCGAACTCCGAGTGCCTCTGGAAATACCCGATCACCTCAACGACGTACAACTAGGTGATACATCCATGATTACCGTAAATGTCTCGCCGGCGGGGACTTTCTCATGGACATTGTCGCATTTTAAACTGAATAAAAATAGTATCAGTCTGTATGGACGCATAAACAGAAAAATGGGCAGCGGATCCAACGCCATCCCGTATAAAGGTGGTTCATTATCAGTCGAAGTGGCGCCATCAAGCAACATTGCAGCTTTCGTAAGCCCACAGCTATTTTCTCAATTTCATTCTTTTCAGAATATATCTCCCTACTTAGTGGTGGCTGCTTGTGGAGCCAAAGGCAAAATTTTCTCTCCAAAGTATCTTGGCCCACTCGAAAATCAGGATGGGACAATCGAATTTGCTGAAGAGCTAAAATCACAGATTCGCGGATATCTAATCATGGTTTGGAATCCGGATACGCAGAGCCAAACTGAACTCGACGGAACGCCACTGAGTTCGTCTCTATTCTCCCCACATCTGTACCTATCGCCCTTCACGCCGAGCGGTGACAGCGAAATCATTGCAGGCGACTCGATATTTAGGTTGCGCCCTGTCGCTGCAGGCGAAGGACAACAGTCGGCACTTCTTGCGGCTGCGCTCAAACAACAAGTCCAACCAAACAGGCCTGGTCCAGAAACGGAAAATTCGGTCCGTGGGCGAGCTGAGCAATACTTTGGCACGTTGCTCAGCCAGAATTCTGCGGATCTATTCTCTGCTTTGGGCCATGTAGTGATGCCCACGGATTGGCAATCAGATTTTGACGACTTGCGGCCTCAGGACGATGGCACGATCCTGATGGCGACACAGGCCCGACACGCATTGGCCCGACAGGGATATATCAGCTTTGAACACAACGAATTTACCAAAGGCGCGGAGGCCACCCGACTCCGCGAAGCCCTGAAGTCACTCAATCTAGAGAAAATGATGTCTCGATCCGATCACGGCTCGGGGCCCAAGTTCGAATGGCCTTCCCGTACTTCGTTCCGCAGTCTATGGGAAACGGAACAGTTGGAGGAGTACCTTTCTGCCTACGTGGCACTCATAAAAGCCGCTCGTCAAACGGGCGAAGATGAACTCGTTTTTTGGGCCAGCTATCCAATGTCCATCAGCATCTGGGATGTCACAACTTCACATGGTTGTCAGGGAGTACTGCTGAGCCCACTCCACCCGCTTAGGCTTGCCTGGCTGGCCGGTGTTGAATCCACCCTATTTGAAGCCACAAACGCCGTCAGTCTCATGGGGTCAATTGAAGGATGGAATCTGCCGCTGACAGGTCCGGGAGAATCCTCCAGCCGAAAGATGATTGCCGTTCCGAGTGACTCCGGTGATGGTCAGCTGTTTTTGGGATGGTCCATGTTGGTTCCAGCAGGCAGTTCGGAGGCAAGACAGATCTCTTCACCTCGCCTGATCGGAACGATGACTGCCCCGGGGACTGCCATAAGCGGTCTTAACTCGATGGCCGTAAACTCAGCAATGCGGTCCTTCCGCAAGATGCATCCCCACGTTTCTACATTGACGATTGACCTCCACTCAAGCAAGATTCAGGGTCGTATTCAAGAAATCGACTCGGCAATCCTGCGCATTGCAGAAGAATGGGGCGGCTCGGGGACAGATGGCCTGCCAGGCGGGCTTCGCGTCTATGATTCAGCACTCCGCGAAGGACATGTTCCCCGGGACGAGGTAACTCGAATTGTAAGGAACAATAAGGACCTTCTCTTGACCTGGTCACGCTATTCGCCTGACCCGCAGGCGAATCAGACGTGTAATATTCGGTTCCTCCAAAGTACGGGCACGGCCATACGGGTTTCAGATGGCGAAAGTAGAACCGGTGCCATCGGTCACATTCCACTTCGACGCTTTGCAACAAGCTCAGGCACCCCTGACCGCCGGCGGTTGAGTACGAGTGAACCTGGCATCGAATTGGATATGGGATGGCGTCCGTATACGCGAGCTCTAGCTGCTATAGAGAGCAGTGCGGGCGGGCCAAAGATTCAAGCCGGCATGCAGAAGACAGACATCGACGATGTAACTTCTGACTGGACTGTTTTCGGCGAATCGTTTCTTAGCCCAGCTGTAATGGCCGAGTTAATGGACGGGGAGAGTACAGGATCCAGGATGCTTTGGGAGTGGCGTCCTCCGGTATTCGAAAAGAAAATCGGAGCTGGTGTTCCTTTAATAGAAAAGCGCCCATTCATCTCAGTCGCTCGAGTGCCATCCTCTTTCGGCGACCAGCTGTCACAGCTGCTGATCAAGGCAACCGACGGTAATTCAGATGACTCACTGAAGAAAACGGTCATGTCCACCTTGGGTAGCCGTGGCGTCGGATTGTCCTCATTAATATCGATGGGTGGGACGCATGTGGCGGGGGCACTCGGCTTCTACCTCTCGCTTGCTCTCTTGGATCGCGTGAGTGACGACAACACCAACAGACTTGTAATGCCAATCGACGCCGCTGACTACTTCTTGAGAGTCCTCGCGGATGAATCTGAACACGGCAGGGACCTGCGCCGAGCCGATCTGCTTTACATCGAACTATCTGACGACGAAATACTCATCTCACCAGTGGAAATAAAGTCCTACGGTCTCAAGGCTGCCACCGAAACGACGACCAGACTACCAAAACCGGGATCGGCCGCTCTGGACGAATCATTAGAACAGCTCAAAGCAAGTTATGAACTTTTGAAGAAAATCGAAAAGCAGTCCACGACAGTCATGGGCAGCGATGCAGTATTGTGGCGCAATAGCCTTGCCACATTGATTGAAACTGCCTCTCGTTTGAGTCCAAATACAATGGGCAATGAAAAGCAACTTGCTCAACGGATTTCCAGGGTTCTTGCCGGTCATGTTCGTGTTGCCGCCGGTCGACCAATGCTAAATTATTTCCAACATGGTCTTTCTGACACGGGGAATGACCAATACTACATAGGCGCTGTCGGCACCCCCGACTTCAACGCCGAAGGCCTTATTGCCCGGACAGGAGCAGTCTTTGCTGCTCTGAATGAGGACGATTCTCAACTAGTCTCCGATTGGTCGAAGTTCATAATTTCACCCACGCCCGAACTGCACTTAGACGCGATCAAAACTGAGTGCCTACCCCCTCGAATAGACTTCCCCTCGGGGACGCCGCCCAAATCACATGTTCCTGACGCTACATCGGTTGCCGATAATTCGCGGACCGATCTTCAGCCTGACCTCGGCGCATCAACGACCGATCACTCCACCATTCTTAATGGGCAATCTCATAATTTGCAGGATCAGTCGATCCTCCACGACGGAATTCGTCTCACAGTAGGACGTGTGATTGATTCGCTGGGAAGCGCCCCTGTAGATTTCTGGCCGAGCAATACTCAACTCAATCAACTCAACATTGGAATCGTCGGTGACTTAGGTACCGGAAAGACCGAGTTGATTAAGTCATTGGTTTCAGGAATTAGGAAACAGGCACTAGACGTACAGTCTTCCGTTCCAGCTTCCATGCTTGTGCTTGACTACAAGGGAGATTTCCAGGGGAAAGAATTCTTGGAGGATGTTGGTGGAATCGTACTGCAACCACACAACATACCCATTAATATCTTCCTACCGGAAACAGGTGAATACTCACGGAAGCCCTACCAGCAAGCCGCTGCCTTCGTTGACACGCTGACACGTATCTATAGCGGTGTGGGACCGGTTCAGGCTCGTAATTTGAACAGTGCTATCAGGGAGCTGTTCGCGGAGAATCAGGGCCATCCTCCGACTCTGGCTGCGGTTCACGCACGGTATGAATCAATGATTGCAGGCTCGGACTCCGTCCTGTCGATTCTCGACTCATTCGTATACGGTGAAATCTTCAGCAGTAACAGTGAGAGTCTCATACCTTTTTCTAATCTTCTCGACGGCAAGGTGGTCGTTGTGGCTCTGGACAAACTGGGTCAGGACCAACGTGCAAAGAACGCCCTAGTCGCCTTCTTCTTGAACATCTACTACGACCACATGCTTCGGTCAGGAACCATGGACTTTCAGGGATCGGAGCCGCAGTTAAGATTCGTGCGATCGTACCTTCTAGTTGATGAAGCAGTGAACATCATGCGGTACGACTTTGAAGTACTCATGAATCTGATGCTTCAGGGCCGGCAGTTTGGAGTGGGAATAATGCTTGCTTCGCAATATCTCTCTCATTTCCGTGAAGGAAAGGTCAATCATGGGCAGCCACTGCGAACATGGTTCATCCACAAGGTTCCAAGCGTCTCACTTCGTGAGCTCGAGGCTCTGGGTATGCCCGGGCTACAGGAAAACGTAGTCAAACGCATCCCAGATCTGGGACTACACGAGGTCCTGTACAAGTCGTTTGGGTGGGATGACGGCTGGTTCGTCCGGGTTACCCCCTACTACGAACTCTAGCGTGTTCCAGGGTGTAATATGAAGGCTTCTGTCCTTCTCCTGGACATGAAGCTATGTCGCCTGTCAGAATGTGAAGATGCTAGTAGATATGTTCGACCGATGAAGTTTGTCGACCTCTTTTCTGGGTGTGGCGGCCTGTCACTTGGTATAGAGCGATCAGGGTTTGAATTGGTTGCGGCAGTGGAAAAGTCAGACATGGCCGCCAGAACCTATTACCACAACTACATCGCTAATGCCAAGAGTGCCGCCGTATGGGACAACCATCTCAACTTAAGCCTGAGCCAGCAGGCTGAACGTAGAGTGATCACCCATGAGCTTGCTCAGGTTTTGGAAAACGACGGAGTGATGGAGAGCTTCACAACACGAGGTATTGACGTCGTCGTTGGCGGACCACCATGTCAGGGTTTCTCCATGGCTGGGCGACGCCAAAAGGATGACATACGGAACCGTCTTGCCTGGGAGTACCTAAAGTTTGTCGAGCGCGTAAAACCACGTGCCGTCGTTATTGAGAATGTCGTCGGCATGAGTCGCAGTTTCGTCCCTGGAGAAGAGTCGTCGTTCTCACAGTTACAGCAGGCGCTGGCCAAGATCGGACCAAAGTACGTCGTTCAGGCAGTTCACGTAAACGCCATGCACTACGGCGCGCCCCAGCATCGGCCCAGACTCATGCTGATCGCCCTCCGTAAAGACGTTGCTGACGATCTGAAAGTAAAGGCATCAACGACAATTTGGAAGTCAGGCTTCATCGATGAGTTGGATCAATCACAAATCCCTCATCTAGCTCCGTCCCCGACAGTTAACTCCAACTCAGTATTTACTATTCGTGATGCCATTTCTGATTTGAAAGACTGGGGAGGTTCAAGTTCCGGCAAAAATACAACCTATATAAAGAACTTGTCCATCTCAGAGTCTGTCGTCAACAATGGCGCCCAGCGAACTGGGCAAAAAGAAATGAATCAAACACCTAGAGCACACTCAGACCGTGTTGTAACACGGTTTTCATTCTATCGCATGCTCCTCGAAAAAAACATGGATCAACGACTATTCGCAACTATGGCAAGTGATCCGGCAAACGCTCGTCAAGTTGCCAAAGAATGGCTCAAAGATGTTGTGGTTCCAGTGACTCTTGAAGTTTCACATAGACCAAAAAAATTGAAGGAATTTGCGTCCCTGGACGATCTAATCGAATTAGCAGTCAGCATTGCCACAAAGAAGCACAGTCAAAAAGCTCTCTCCGCTGATTTGCCTGCCCGAACAGTGGTGACTTTGCCAGACGATTACGTTCACCCAAATGCGTCGCGAATATTCACAGTTCGTGAGCTAGCCAGAATCCAAGGATTCCCTGACAATTTTGAATTTGTTGGCAAGGAAACTACGGGGGCCTCACGTCGTAAATTCGAGGTGCCCCAATACACACAAGTTGGCAACGCTGTCTCGCCTTGGCAATCGATTGCCGTTGGCAAGCTGCTTAAAAGCTGGCTCGCTAAACATGATGCATTCATTGGGGCCATCCGCGACTAGACCGGAGTCGAAAATCACTCTAGATTATTGGGCCGAACGTTGCCTCAATGATCTCCGCGAGCTGCATAGCCATCTTCTTATCAAGCTGTATTGTTTGGCTAACTTTCGGTTCGGACTGTCTCGAGTCAGATCCATATGTTGCCAAATGAATCAGTTTTCCTAGTTCCGCTGATTCAACTACTTGCACAGTTGCGTCCACCATAGATTTATGCGGACTTACATTCGACGATCCCTGCGTAATACTGCGAATGACTGCCAATCGTTCCCCCATCCGGTTGTTTGCTGTCTTCGACAATCGTCGTCCCCCTACGGTAGTACGCTACCGGCTAGAACTAAGTAACTGCCCATTAGAGGATCCTTGAGTCTTTCGTCATATTCTCTGCAGCGATCTCAGGAAGCTTAGACTTGCACTATGCCGGTAATGGCTTCGCCCCTCTCTGATTTGCCTCCGCCAAAGCTGAGAGGAAGCCACGATGCGCCTGATCCCTCCCGCCCCTGACTTCACCGAGGGCCCGCTTGCCGTGAAAGCGGTCTGGGATGTTCTACTGGCCGATCGGGTCTCCCCGATGACGTCGTGTTGGCGCATTCCGTTCAGTTGCGGCACGGCCGGGCCGAGCATGAGATAGACATTTTAGTCCTGTGGCCAGATGTCGGAATTGCAGTCATCGAGGTGAAGGGCGGACTAGTCACCAATGAGAACGGGCGGTGGTTCCCGTCGGGTGAACCGGACGGTAGGCATAAACTTCAGGATCCCCAGGCCCAATCGCAGGGCTCCGCACATGCATTGAAAAACTGGCTGTCCGACCAGATGGGCTCACTTTTGACCAACCGCTTCGTTTATATGACAGCCTTCCCTATTCGGCTATGTCGCTGGAATGGGTCGAATCAGGCAGCCAACGGGCCATCTTCCTGGATCAGGAAGATCTAAAACATCCGGCCGCAAGTATCCGCCACTCAATCGAGTCGGAAGTCGGCGGAACCGTACCGTTGGCTACGCGATTCATGGAAAGATTCCTTCCCCACCTCGAGGGGAACCTCGACCAGCCTGCAGGTGATGCATGGGGCCACGAGGAAGACGAGGACCTCAGGGCTCTTGACATAGCGATTTAGTGGGTGTTCGACTTCGTTGGATTGACGGGGTTTTCATGTTGGCCCTGGCTGTTAATTTCCGCCCTTTTGTGAGATAATAAAGGCGTGATGATTATTGGCGCGGGTGGGTGAAACAATGGTTTCAATGACCACCCAGACTGACTTTCCCGTACTGGCCGACCTCGGCGCCACGCTCATTGGCGATCGTGCTGCACTGATGGAGAACACCGCTGGTGGCAAGGTCTTCATCAATGGCCAGCTGGCCTTTGTCTGGGAGCCGGGGCAGGACGGAATCCGCCGTTTCGCAGCTTCCCAGCTCGTGGATACAGGGGTAGCCCAGGTCAATGAAGTTGCTGCCGGTTTCGGCATCAATACCGAGTCGCTGAGGCGTTGGCGTAAGTCCCTTGAAAACACCGGATTGATGGGACTCGCTCCGGTGAAGAAGGGGCCCAAGCGTCCCTCGCTGCTCACGCAGGAGAAGGCAGCAGAAATTCGTGCTCATCGTGCCGGTGGGGCGAGCCTGCGAGCAACCGCGGCAGCGACAGGGGTCTCTACTGACACGGTCCGGCGCGCCATGGCCATGACCGAAACTCCACTGGATCAGGCCGCCACGACTGATCCTGGCGCCGTGGTTGAAAAGTCACCCGCCCAGCAGGAATTACCACTCACACCTGCCCCGATGGATCGTGCCAGTGAGCGGGCTGCGGCCAGGGCGGGGCTGCTGCAATCCGCTGCCCCGTTCTTTGCCCCTGCCACCGGTGCCCGGCATGCCGGCTTGTTTCTGGCCATTCCTGCTCTGGAAGCCACCGGCCTGCTGACCTGTGCGAAGGACGTGTACGGTGCGCTGCCGGACGGGTTCTACGGGCTGGAAACCGTCCTGATCGATGCGGTGTTGCGTGCGTTGGCAGGAGAATCCCGGGCCGAGGGAGCGACCCGCTTTGACCCGGTAGAGCTGGGGCGGGTGTTGGGCATGGATCGGGCCCCGGAAGTAAAGACCATCCGCCGCAAGATCAACCAACTTGCCCAAAGGAGCAAAGCTGGTGAGTTGATTGCCGCCATGGCAAAAAACCATCTAGCCGGCACTGGTCCTGGTGGT